>JBAVMB010000324.1:0-7069 GCA_049689615.1 Allostellaceae bacterium | reverse complement strand
AGCAAACGCAAATCGCTGGTGAATGCGAGCACCGTCCAGCGCACCGCGACGCTCGCCGCGCCCAGCGCCATCAGCGGCACCGGCCCGCAGCGCGTTACCGCCCGCGCACCCCAATACAAGAACACCGCTTCAGCGGCGGCGCCTTCCGCCCACAACCACGCAATCGTGGTGTCCGAGAAACCTTGCGCCCGCCAATACAGCGAGCCGAAGGCGTAGTAAACGCTGTGACTCGCCGCGAGTAACGTCGTCGCCGCGAGGAATGCCAGGAACTGCGGCGTCGTGATCAGCCGCCAGGCGCTGCCGCCCGCCAAGTTCGCGCCGAGATGGGTGGCACTGCGCGGCAGCAGCAGGCAGCTGCCGACGTTGAGCGCGGTCAACGCAGTCACCAGCACGAGGATAATGTCGGCCGCGCGGCCGTTGAGGATGCGGCCGCCGAGCAGCGTCGCGACGATGAACGCGATCGTGCCCCAGACGCGGACACGACCGAAATCGAGGTGACCCAGCTGTGTCCCCGTCGTCGCCAGCGAATCGCCGACCGGCAGGAGCGCAGCCAGGCTTGCCGCGGCGATGGCGTTGAGCGTCGCCAGCGCGGCGAAACTACGTGCCGGAAAGCACGCGGCAAATCCGGCGACTGCGATCACGGCAAGCACCAGCATGACGCGACGCGGATCGCCGCTATGGTCGGCGAGGCTGCCAGTGACGGGGGTGGCGGCAATCTTGGCCCATTGGCCAATGGCCAGCAGGACGCCGATCTCGCCAGGAGTCAGGCCGCGTGACGCCAGCCACACCGGCCAAAACGGCAGCAGGATGCCGGCGGACAGGAAGAAGCCGCCGTAGAAGAGCGACAGGCGCAGCGCGAGCGACACGGCGCCGGAGTGTGATCGGCGCGCATGGCTGGCGCAACCCCGGCTGGGCCTACTTGACAGACTCGGCGGCCGCCCGCCACTCATCGTCGATGAATTCGACCTTCGCCGATTGGGGCGCGCTCGGCACCTTCGTCTCGGTCGTCCTCATCGATATCGTGCTGGCGGGCGACAACGCCATCGTTGTCGGCATGGCGACGGCGCTGGTGCCGCGCGAGATGCGCCGGACCGTGCTCCTGGCCGGCATCGGCGCAGCGGCGGTGCTGCGTATTCTGCTGGCGCTGGCGGCCATCGATCTATTGGCGATTATCGGCCTGACGCTCGCCGGCGGCATTCTGCTCCTTTGGGTGGTGTGGAAGCTCTATCGCGATCTCGCCGCTCATGCATCGCACGGTGCAGCGGCGTCATCCGGCCACGCGCGTCGTCACAGCCTCGGCAGCGCGGTCACCCGGATCGTCATCGCCGATCTGTCGATGTCGCTCGATAACGTGCTGGCAGTGGCAGGTACGGCGCGCAACCATCCCTGGATCTTGACCGGCGGCCTGCTGCTGTCGGTGGCATTGATGGCGGCAGCATCGCAATTGCTGGCGAAACTGCTCGAACGCCACCGCTGGATCGCGTGGCTCGGCCTTGCCATCGTCGCCTTCGTCGCGCTGCGGATGATCTATGAAGGCTCGCTTCAGGTCGCGGCGGCAGCGTCCTAGGCAGTTTTCTGGGCCGGCCCAGCGAAGAACTGGGTGTTATAGAGGCCAGCAAACGCGCCGCCTTTGGCGATGAGCGCGGCGAAGCTGCCCTCTTCGACGATGGCGCCGTCCTTTAGCATGACGATGCGATCGGAATTGCGCACGGTCGATAACCGGTGGGCGATGATGAAAGTCGTGCGGCCGCGCGTCAGCCGTTCGATGCCTGCCATCACTAGCGCCTCGGTTTCGACGTCGAGCGCCGAAGTCGGCTCGTCGAGCACCAGGATCGGCGCATTGCGCAGCATGGCGCGGGCGATAGTAAGACGTTGCTTTTCGCCTTCGGACAGCGTCGCGGTATCACCCAATACGGTGTCGTAGCTTTGCGGCAGGCGCGCGATCACGTCGTGGATGCGCGCGAGCCGCGCCGCCTCGACGATTTCGGCGTCGGTCGCTTCCGGCCGGCCATAGGCGATGTTGGCACGCACCGACATAGGGAAAATGAGCGGCGGCTGCAGCACCATAGCGATCTGCTGGCGCAGCGATTTGAGCGTGTAATCGCGTACGTCGACGTCGTCGATCAAGACACTGCCCGCCGCAGGATCGAAGAAACGCGGCAGCAGCGACAAGAGCGTCGACTTGCCCGCGCCCGACGGCCCGACCACCGCGACCTTGGTGCCGGATGTCACGCGCAGATCGACCTGATGCAGTACCGGCATGTCGCGGTGATAGCCGAAGCTGACGCCGCGCCATTCAATGTCGCCGCGCGCACCAGCCGCGGGAAATTGGCGCGAACCGTCCTTGAGGTCGGCTTCAACATCGAGAATCTCGAAGCAGCGGGTCGCGCCGACGCGCGCGCCAGCGATCAAAGCCCAGCTCTGCGTCAACTGATTTACCGGCGCATAGAGCTGGGCCAGGTACGAGATGAACACGACGAGTTGGCCGATGGTGAGCTCACCCGCCAGTACGCCGCGCGCGCCGACATAGACTACCGCGGCGGTACCAGCCGCGACCAAGCCGTTGACCGCCGCCGAATAGAGCGTCTGCCAGCCATAGAGCCGCAGCGTCGCGCCGAGGCTGGCTTCGCTCGCGCCCATGAAGCGGCGATACTCGCCCTCCTCCTGGGTGAAGGCCTGGACGATCTTGATCGACTGCATCGCCCATTGGACAAGCGAGTAGACGAGCGTCTCGCGCTCGCGCACCTCGGTGGCGACGGCGCTAATCTTGCGGTTGAAGACGCCGATCAGCACGAACAGCGCCGGCACGACGGTGAGCGACAACGCCGTCAGCCGCGCATCGAGTGGAATCAGCACCGCCAGCATGCCGCCAAGCAGGATCACCGCCGACAGGATCGGCAGCAGGCCGTTCATCAGCATGGTCTGCACCGCGAAGGCATCGGCGGTGATGCGATGCATCAGATCGCCGACTTTCTGCCGGCTGTGGAAGGCAAGCGACAACCGCTGCAGCTGCGCGTAGAGCGCACCGCGCAGATCGTTGACCATATTCTGGCCGACTGCGATCGTCGTGCGGTTGTGCAGGAACTCGAGCAGGCCAGCGCCGAGATTGATGACCACCAAGCCGACGCAGGCGACGATCAGCAGTGTCGCAGTCGACAGGCCGGCAAGCGGCCGCAGCGTCGCCGTCTTGCCGCCGAGCACATCGTCGATCACCAGCTGCAGCGGCCACGGCTTCAACAAGTTGAAACCGGCCATGACGAAGACCTGCAGCAGCGCCCAGCCGAAGCTCAGCCGGTAGGGCCGCAGGAACGGCAACAGCTTGAGCAGCAGGCCCATGCTATTGCGCGGCTTGCGCCAGCGGCTCGGTCGGCGTACCGGCTACCGCCAGCGGCTGCAAGCCCTCGCGCCGCGCTACGGTTTCGATGATGCCATGCATCAATCGTCCGAATTCGAGGGTGCGATAGGCGATCAGCACCGCCTGACAGAGACCCAGCACGCCGATTACCGCCGCCGCCATCGGCGCATCGAGGATCAGCGCCGCTGCGGTCGCTGCCGCCCAGGCGCGCAGCAGGAACGCCGACAGCCGCGACAGGCGCATGGCGCAGCGCACGCGAAGCAGACGCTTTTCGCCGCCGTGATTCTCCACACAGACCAGCACCAGGGCGCGGCTCCACAGGCCGCGGGCGATCTTCAAATCCCACTCGTCCCAACCCTGATCGGGAACCACGAAATATTTCTGCGGCGCGAGGAAGCGCATCAGGCCGCCGAGCAAAGCCTCCTTCTCGGCGCCGTGCTCGCTCCAATAGGAGAGATAGAACGCGCGCTCGCGCCACGAGCGCCGCAGTGTCTGAGTTGGCGCCGGCGACGTCGGCTCGAAATGCGCCTGCTCCGCCGCTTCCACTTCGCGGAAACGCCATTTGAGCCGCTCCCAGCCGCGCAGCAGGGGCCCGAGATAGATCAGCAGCGCGATCAGCGCGCGCGCCTTGAGGCTGCGGAAGCGTTTGTCGATCGGCGCCTTGAGTGCGCCGTTGATGCACATGACCCAGGTGACCGCGAGCGGAACGATCAGCAGCGACATCCAGCCACCGCCAGCAAGGCCGATCACCGCCAGCACGATCGCGACAACGTTCCATTCGAAGGTCAGCGGCAGGTATTGCGCCAATGATGATGACGGTTCGTACAGCGTCTGAAACATGCCGCGACCGAAGACACCGGAATAGATCAGCGGCCGCCGCGACAGCAGCAGTGCAGTCGACAGATCGCCGTAGATGCGGCCAAGCCACTTGGCCTGCCCGAACAGGTTGAAACGGAACGGATGCTTGGAATAGACCAGCGCCTCGGCCTTGCCGTAGCCCTTCTGCTGACCGACATAGGCGTCGATGGTGTTGCGGCGGAAATGCCAGACCATCGCCGCCGGTGCGAAGCCGATCGTGTAGCCGGCATCCTGGAACCGCCAGCAGATATCGATGTCGTCGCCGGCGGCGCGGAAAACTGGATCGAAGCCGCCCAGCTTCAACAGCGTATCGCGCCGGAACGCCATGTTGCAGCCGGCGATGTGCTCGGCGGTGTCATCGGACAGCAGCACGTGGGTCGGCCCGCCGGGCGATACCGCCACCGCGGCCGCGACCAGATTGTCCTCGGGTGGCGGAAAGTTGGGACCGCCGCATGCGTGCAGGTCGGCCGCAACCATGCGCGCAACCAGGTAATTCAGCCAGTCGGGATCGACAACGCAATCGCTGTCGGTGTAAGCAACAATCTCGCCGGTGGCCGCCTCGGCGCCGACGTTGCGCGCCACCGACAAGCCTTTGTTCGGCTGGGTGATGATGCGGCAGTATGGAAACGCCTCGGCAATCGCCAGCGTCCGGTCCTTCGAGCCATCGTTGACGACGATCACTTCGTAATCGGGGTAGCGCAGCTTCTCTAGTGATTCGAGGCACGCATTCATCGTGCGCTCGGCGTTATAGGCGCAGACCACAACCGAGACGCGCGGCGTGCGGGGCAACGGCGGCGGCATCGCGCCGCGATAGCACGCCTGCACGGCAGCCAACGCGGGTTTCGGCTGGCGGGCGCGGTCGACTAAGCCGAAGGCCCAGTCCTCGATCAGATGGCCGCCGGTGAACCATTCGTCGGTCCAGGCGAAGACGAACGCGCCCGCGCAGCCCATCTCGAAGGCGGTGCGCACCTGCCAGGCTAGCGTGCGCGCCTGGCCGTCTGCGCCTTCGCGCATCGAATCGATGCCGAACTCGGTCAGCACCAACGGCCGGTCGATCGCCAGGTTGTGCAACCGCGACAGATAGCGGCGGAATGCCGCCTCCTGGTGCAGATAGACATTGAAACAGACGAAATCGCCGAAATCGATCGTCAGATATTCGGTCGACGGGAAGTTGGCGTAGCTGACCAGCCGGTCGGGATCGATCGCCTTGGCGCTAGCGACCAATTGCTTGAGGAAAGCGCGCACCCGATCGGGGCCGTGCCAGCGCACCATGTCGGGCGGAATCTCGTTGCCGATGAGATAGGCAAAGATCGCCGGATGACCCTTGATCGCTTCGATCGTGGCGCTGACCGAACGCAGGACTTCACTCTCGATCGCCGTGTCGTCGAGAAAGGTCACGTGCTGCGACCACGGAATTCCGGCGAGCACCTTGAGGCCAGCGGCCTGCGCCTCGTCGAGCAGCCAAACCGGTGGCGCCGTGAAGACGCGCAGAGTGTTAGCGCCGAGATCGACCATCAACGCGAAATCGCGCTTCACCGCCTCGCGCGGCGGAAATTGAGTGCCGTCGGCGCCCGGCGGAAACGGCCCATAGGTCACGCCTTTGACGAAGAGCTTGGCGTCTCCCTGGAAGAAGAATTTGCCCGAAACCCGAATGGGCGCATCTGGCGCTGCGGCGACCGGCGCCGCGATGTTGCGATCCGCAGTCTCGATGGCCATCAGCCGCCTGCGGTGCCGCGTTTCGGCGCGGCTTGGCCCGCCCGCGACGAATGCCAGGCCCAGGCGGTGGCGACAATGGTGTCGAGATTCGACACACGCGCCTGCCAGCCGAGCACGGCGCGCGCGCGGCGCGCGTCGGCAACCAGGATCGGCGGATCGCCAGCGCGGCGCGGCGCCTCGCGTTTCGGAATGCTGAGGCCGGTGATGCGCTCGGCACAGGCGATGGTCTCACGCACCGAGTGCCCGCTGCCGGTGCCGAGATTGAGCGCGATGCTGGCGCCGTCGTCTTCCAGATACTGCAGCGCGCACACGTGCGCTTCGGCCAAATCCTGGACATGGATGTAGTCGCGCACCGCACTGCCGTCGGGCGTCGGATAGTCGGTGCCGTAGATGGCGATCTCGCCGCGCTGCTTGAGCGCGGTCTGGAGAATCAGTGGAATGAGATGCGTCTCGGGCTCGTGGTCTTCGCCGATTTCGCCGTCGGGATCGGCACCGGCGGCATTGAAGTAGCGCAACGCGGCGAATTTGAGGCCATAAGCGGGATCGAGCCAGTGCAGCGCACGCTCGACCATGAGCTTGCCTTCGCCATAAGGATTGACCGGGCTTTGCGGCGTGTCTTCGGCAATGGGCATGCGCTCGGGCATGCCGTAGGTGGCGCAGGTCGAGGAAAACACGATCCGGTTGGCGCCGGCCTCGCGCATTGCCTCGAATAGGCCAAGCGTGTTGATGACGTTGTTGCGGAAATAGAGCGCCGGCTCGCGCACGGACTCCTCGACATAAGCGAAGGCAGCGAAGTGCATCACCGCCGCAATATGATGGCGCTTGAGCGTGGCCGTCAGCAGGGCGTGGTCAGCCAGATCACCCTCGACCAAAGGCCCCCAGCGCACCGCCTCGCGGTGGCCGCGCACCAAATTGTCATAGGCGAGTGGCTCGTATCCGGCCCGCGCCAGCGCCTTGCAGGCGTGGCTGCCGATATAGCCGGCGCCGCCGGTTACCAGGATTGTCTTGGTCATGCATTCCCTGCGAGCGACAACGGGCCGGCGCGCTCAATTGTTCCGGAAGAGCCTGTGTCTACGACGGATTCCGGCCGCCCGGCAAGCCGAGCGGGGCGCCGGACAGGACTACGATGCAACGTTGCCC
>JBAVMB010000323.1:0-5802 GCA_049689615.1 Allostellaceae bacterium | reverse complement strand
CCGCCAATCCGATTGACGCGATCTGGCAGGACCGGCCGGCGCCGCCGACGGCGCCGGTGGTGCCGCATCCGCGCGAATTCGCCGGCCGAAGCAGCGACGACAAGCGCCGCGAGCTGGCGCAACACCTGATCGCCGACAAGCTCGACGCCGCCGTGCTGACTGCGCCGGATTCAATCGCCTGGCTGCTCAACATCCGCGGCGGCGACGTGGAATATTCGCCGCTGCCACTGTCGTTCGCGATCCTGCACGCCGACGCCTCGGTCGATCTGTTCATCGACCGGCGCAAATCGTCGCCCGAGCTGGCGCGGCATCTCGGACATCAGGTCCGGCATAACGAGCCGGCCGAATTGGGCGCGGCGCTCGCCACCTTCGGCCGTCACAAAAAGCGCGTCCTGGCCGATCCCGCGACGTGCGCGTCATGGATCTTCGACCGCTTGACCGAGGCCGGCGCCAGCATCCGGCGCGGCGCCGATCCATGCCAACTGCCCAAGGCGTGCAAGAACGCCATCGAGCTCGAAGGCACGCGCCGCGCGCACCGGCGCGACGGCGCGGCGCTGACGCGGTTTCTGGCGTGGCTGGCCCGCGAATCGCCGGCCGGTCACCTTTCGGAGATCGCGGCCTCAGACCGGCTGGAGCATTTCCGCGCTACGGGCGAGCATTTCAGGGGCTTGAGCTTTCCGACGATTTCCGGCGCCGGCGCCAACGGCGCGATCGTCCATTACCGCGCGTCGCGCCAAAGTGAACGCCGCCTCGAACTCGGCACGCTCTATCTGGTCGATTCCGGCGCGCAGTATCTCGACGGCACGACCGACGTGACGCGAACGGTCGCCATCGGCACGCCGTCGGCGGAAATGCGCGACCGCTTCACCCGCGTGCTCAAGGGCCATATCGCGCTGGCATCGTGCCGTTTTCCGCAAGGCACCACCGGCTCGCAGCTCGATGCGCTGGCGCGCACGCCGCTCTGGGACGCCGGCCTCGATTACGACCACGGCACCGGCCATGGCGTCGGCTCGTATCTCGGCGTGCACGAAGGTCCGCAGCGCATCTCCAAGACGCCGAACACGCAGCCGCTGCTGCCCGGCATGATCGTCTCGGATGAGCCGGGCTACTACAAGACCGGCGCCTACGGCATTCGTATCGAAAATTTGGTCGCGGTAGTTCCGGTGGATGGAACAGGCTCCATCGGCACGGCGATGCTCGGCTTCGAAACGCTGACGCTGGCGCCGTTCGACCGCGCGCTGATCGAACCCGCACTGCTCAGCCGGGCGGAAAGCGCCTGGATCGACGCTTATCACGCCCGCGTCCGCGCTGAGCTGACGCCGCTGGTGGACCAGGAAACCGCAGTTTGGCTCACCGCCGCGACCTGCAACCTGTCCAGCGCCTGATGGCTGTGGCACAATGAGCGAAAGCCTTCGAGGAACGCCATGATCCACCTGCACGACATCCGCTACGTCCGCATGGGCACACGCGATCTCGATGCGGCTGTCGCCTTCGCCACCAAGATCGTCGGCCTCGAGCTCGCCGCCAAAGACGGCAAGTGGGCCTACTTCAAGAGCGACAAGGTGGCGGTGCGCGGCGACACGCGTGACCACACGCTGGCTTATTTCGAAGGCGATCCGGCCGACCATATCGTCGGCCTCGAGCTCAAGAATCCGGACGATCTCGACAAGGTCGGCGCCGAGCTCGACAACGCCAAATATCCGGCGCGGCTCGGCACCAAGGACGAATGCGAACAGCGCCGCGTCAAGGCGTTCATCGCGACGCAAGATTCGACCGGCAACAAGATCGAAATCGTGGCGCGCCCGTTCAACAGCGGCGTGCGCTATTTCGCCGGCCGCGACGCCGGTATCACCCATTTCAGCCATATCGGCCTCAACACCACAGATCCGAAGCGCGACGAGAAATTCTGGACGACGGTGTTCAACGCGCGTGTCTCCGACTGGCTCGGCGACACGCCGCTGTTCCGCATCCATACCGCGCATCATTCGGTGGTGCTTTTCCCGACCACGCGGCCGGGAATCCAGCACATCAACCATCAGGTCGAGGACATCGACGACGTGATGCGCTCCTGGTATTTCCTCAAGGAGCGCAACATCAACATCGTCTTCGGCCCCGGCCGGCACCCGCTGTCGGGTGCGATGATGGTCTATTTCGAGGGGCCGGACGGCATGGTGTTCGAATACTCGGTCGGCGTGAAGCACATCATGCCGGAAGACGAGGCGACCTACCGGCCGCGCCAGTTCCCGTTCGAGCGCTATGCGCTTGATATGTGGGGTTCGCTACCGACCGTCTCCGGCTTCGCCGAGAAGAAGCCCGAACGCGAAAAGATGCGCGTCGTGGTCTGAGCGCCGGCTAGCCGCGCGCTATCAAGATTGATGTCGGCGCGAAGACCGCAAGTCTAAGCACCTGTCCGTTGCCTGAAATCCCGATCGCTAATCCGTCGAATCTTCGGCAATGCGCAACAGCGCCGAGGGTCTGCAGATGATCAGGCACCGGTTCCGGCTGACCAGAAGCCCATCTTTTTCCCATGCGGTCAGGATGCGGCTCGCGGTGTGAACCGTCGTTCCCGAGATATCCGCTACATCCTTCCGCCGCAGCGGAAATTCGATCATCGTTCCATCGGTCGTATTGTGGCTGGCCTGGCGGGCGAGCCGCAGGACGGCATGAGCGACACGGCGTTCGACTCGCTGGGTTGAAAGCTCGCGCAGCCGTTCCTGCACCTCCTGAAGCCGTTTGCCAATGACTCGGATCACGTTGGCTACGATTCGTGGGTGGCGGTCCATGAGTTCAAACAAATCGGCCTCGCTCCAACTCGCCTCCGACGAACCCGCAAGAGTGATGGCGTCGGCAGGATAGCGACCGTTGGTGAATAGACCGACAGTCCCGAATGTCTCTCCTGGGCCGATGAAGCGCACGATGATCTGCTCGCCGTCACCCCCCGTCTGCGTGATGCGCACGCTTCCTTCGATCAGCACGTGGGCTCGCTCGCACGTGTCGCCCTGGCTGAAGATATGGGTGCCTTTGGGAAGCCGTCGCGTACGTGCTGAGGGCGCCACCTCTCCCAGCGTAGCCGGTTGCAGACCCGCGAAAAGCTCCGATGTGGCCAGCACATGAGCGGCAAGCTCGCCCGATCCGGTCATACTCGAATCCTAGCCGTAGCCGCAGGTTAACGGCAGTGGGTTTGCTCCAGCGCAAACGCGGCCGTCGCTCGCCGCAGTAGACTTTGGACGATTCCATGCAGAAGGTGGCGCATATGCGATCTCGGCGCTTCTGTCATAACTGTCTCAAGGACATGCGTTGCGGGAGCGATCCATGACCGACGTGATCGTTGCCAGGGCGCTGCACGTTCTGGCTGTGGTGATCTGGATCGGCGGGCTAACCATGGTTACGACCGTGATATTGCCGGCCGTGCGGCGTGGCGCTTTCTGCCTCGACCGATTGCGGGCATTCCAGGCGATCGAGCACGGCTTCGCCTGGCAGGCGCGTAGCGCCATTATCGTGGTCGGCCTTACCGGCCTCTACATGGTGTGGCGGCTCGATTTATGGGATCGTTTTCGCGCCGCCGCATACTGGTGGATGGACGCTATGGTTTGCCTGTGGCTGCTATTCGTCTTCGTTCTGTTCATCGCCGAACCATTCATTCTGCGCCGTCACTTTCGGCGTTGGGCGATGGCGCGGCCCGATACGGCCTTTGCGTGGCTGCATCGCGGCCACTGGTTTCTGCTGGTGCTGGCCTCCTTCACGATCCTCGGCGCGGTCGCGGGAAGCCAAGGATGGTCGGTTTTCTGACAGACGGCGGAGAGGCTCCCCGATGACCGCATGGTGGAGACACGTTTGAGGGAATACGGCAGGCAACATCACGAGAGAGCTAAATCATGACGCTCAATGCCGAACGCATCGGCCGGCCGACCGAGGATCCCGTCAGCAATGTCCTCAAATGGGTGCTGCTGGCAATCGCGATTCTCACCTTCGGCCTCATGGCCTGGGCGACAGCTGTGACCTATCGGACCGCACCGCCGCAGCCGGCGCGCTTTGTCGCGCCCGGCGGCCGCGTGCTGATGACCGCGGACGATATCGTCGCAGGCAAGGGCGGGTTCCAGAAGGCCGACTTGATGGATTATGGCAGCCTCTACGGCATGGGCTCCTATTACGGCGAAGATTACACGGCTGCGATCCTGGTGCAGATCGGCACGCGGGTTCGCGACAATCTCGCGCACCAGAATTTCGGCAAACCTTTCGTTTCGCTTCCAGCCGAACAACAGGCCGCCGCCACCGTCGTTATGCAGCACGCGCTGCAAGGCGTCGATCTGACGAAAGAGACGGTCGTCCTATCCGACGCGGTCGCGTCCGCTTTGACCGATATACGCGACGGAACCGCCAGGATGCTCGGTGTCGCCAATCCTTCGACGGGCTGGACGCCTGCCTATAGCCTGACGCCGGAACTTGCGCGGCAGACGGCGGATTTTCTGGTGTATTCCGCGCTGACCACCGTGGCGCGCCGTCCCGGCGTCAGCTGGTCCTGGACGGAAAACTGGCCCTATGAGCCGCTCGTCGGCAACACGCCTACCGCCAACACCTTCCGTTGGACCTGGATGAGCTTCTGCTTCACCTTCTTCGCCTTCGGTCTCGTTCTCTTCATCTACGAATTTTTTCTGAACAATCCCGACGACGCACCGATGGACCCGGTCCTGTCCTCGTTCCGGCCATTGACGCCGAGCCAAAAGCGGATCGGGAAATATTTCCTGGTCGTGGCGGGGCTTCTGTTGGTGCAGATCGGTGCCGGCACGATCATGGCGCATTCCTATTACGATCGGACGAGTTTCTACGGCATCCCGGTCAACGACTTCTTGCCCTTCAACTTCCTGCGCGACGTCCACATCCAGGCACCGATCGTCTGGATCGGACTGGCATGGATCGGGGCGGGGCTGTTCCTTGCACCCGCCATCGCGGGCGGGCAGGAGGCAAAAGGCCAGCACATCTGGGTCAATGTCTTGTTCTGGGTGACGCTGCTGGTCGTCGCCGGTGCGTTGATTGGCGACTATCTCGGCATCATGGGCGTGATCGAACGCGGCTGGTTCTGGTTCGGCAATCAGGGTCTTTCCTATATCCAGCTCGGCCGTTTCTGGCAGATCGGTTTCTTTCTTGGACTCGCATTCTGGAGCTTGCTGGTGATGCGCGCGTTGTGGCCGAGCAAGCCATTATGGCGCAAGGCGGCAGAGCAGTTCTGGACGGGCCGCATTCGGCTGGAACATCTGATCTGGGCCTCCACGATCAACATCGCCGCGCTTTATGCCTTCGGCATGATCCCGCTCACCGGCATCGAGAAGTCCTTCGCCATCGCGGATTTTTGGCGCTGGTGGGTGGTCCATCTCTGGGTCGAGCAATCCTTCGAGTTCTTCGCCGCGTCCATGAGCGCCTATCTGTTGATGGCGGTGGGGCTGGTTTCGCGCAAGCTTGCCGAGCGGGCGACCTATTTCGAGATCATCCTGATCTTCCTCGGCGGCGTCATTGGCACCGGCCATCATCTTTACTGGGCGGGCGGGCCCAGCATGTGGGTGCCGATGGGCAGCATGTTCTCCTTCATCGAGGTGCTGCCGCTGGTGCTGCTGATCATCGAGGCGATCAACCATTACCGTCTGATCAAGGCGCATCAGGAGTTCAAATACCGGCTGGCCTATACCTATGTCATCGGCGCGGCATTCTGGAACTTCGTTGGAGCCGGTGTGTTCGGCGGCGGCACGCTCAATGCACCGCTCGTCAACTACTACGAGCACGGCACCTTCCTGACGCTGAACCACGCGC
>JBAVMB010000322.1:0-11365 GCA_049689615.1 Allostellaceae bacterium | reverse complement strand
GTGCACCACGCTTTGACCACCGGCGTCATCAGGTCGAGCCGCGCTTGCGCTTTCGTGCGCTGCGCCGCGTCGGGGAGGCGGCGGGCACGGTCAGCTTCGCCAGCCGTGTAATAGGTCAGGGCGCGCGCCGCCTCGCTTGCTGCGCGCATCGACAGCAGCATGCGACGCACATCGGGATGATGTACGATCGGCAGCCGCGCGCCGTCCATTGCGCCGACGGGCTTGCCCTGGATGCGCTCACGCGCGTAGCCCCGTGCCTGCTGATAGGCGCGCTCGCCGATCGCGACGCCTTGCAAGCCGACATGCAGCCGCGCCGCGTTCATCATGATGAACATGGCCTCAAGACCGCGATTTTCTTCGCCCACCAGGGTGCCGATGGCGCCGCCATCGTCGCCATAGGACATGACGCAGGTCGGGCTCGCATGAATGCCAAGCTTGTGCTCGAGGCTGACGCAGCGCAGATCGTTGCGCGCACCCAGGCTGCCGTCGTCGTTCACGAGCATCTTCGGCACTAGGAAGAGCGAGATGCCCTTGCTGCCAGGGGGTGCGTCGGTTAGGCGCGCCAGCACGAGATGGACGATATTCCCGGCCATATCGTGCTCGCCCCAGGTGATGAAGATTTTCTGGCCCGTGATGCGATAGTGGTCGCCATCGCGTACTGCGCGCGTCCGCAGCGCACCAAGGTCTGAGCCGGCCTGCGGCTCGGTCAGGTTCATCGTCCCGGTCCATTCTCCCGATACCAGGCGGCCGAGATATCGGCGTTTTTGCTCCGGCGTGCCGAGCAGTTCGAGCAGCTCGGAGGCGCCGATGCTGAGCATCGGACAGAGCGACCAGGCGAGATTGGCGCTCATCCACATCTCGTTGACCGCCGTGTCGAGCACGATCGGCAATCCCTGGCCGCCGTGGCCGGGCGACGCCGACACGGCGCTCCAGCCGCCAGCGGCGTAGGCACGATAGGCTTCCTTAAAGCCGGCCGGCGTGCGCACGATGCCATTCTCGAGGCGGCTTTTCTCGACGTCGCCGATGCGGTTCAGGGGTGCAATGACGTTGCCAGCGAGTTTTGCCGCTTCGCCGAGGACCGCGTTGACGACGTCGGCAGTTGCATGCTCGCAACCGGGCAGCTTGGCTATTGTCGGCAGCCCTGCGATCTCGTCGAGCGCAAAGCGCATCTCGGCCAGCGGCGCGGCGTAGCCGCTCATATCACCTTGCCGGGATTCATGATGCCGTCGGGATCGAGCGCCGTCTTGATCCGCCGCATGGTCTCGATCTCGAGCGGCTGGGCGTAATGCGCAAGCTCATCGCGCCGCACCAGGCCGATGCCGTGCTCGGCGCTGATCGAGCCGCCGAGCGACACGACGATATCGTGGACGAGGCGGTTGAACTCGGCCCAGCGCTTCAAATACACGGCTCTGTCGGCCCCGGGCGGCTGCGTCAAGTTGAAATGGATGTTGCCGTCGCCGACATGGCCGAACGGGTAGGGACGGATCCCCGGCAGGCGTTCGCTCACGGCTTTGCTGGCTTTGACGATGAACTCAGCGACACGGCTGATCGGCACGGAGACGTCATGCTTGATGCTGCCGCCGAGCTTGTCCTGCTGCTCGGCGAGCGCGGCACGGATGCGCCAGAGCTCGCGGCGCTGCGCCTCGCTTTCGGCGATGATGCCATCCTGCACCAGGTCCGCGGCCATTGCCGCTTCCAAGAGCTCCTCGAGCGCTTGGCGCAGCTGCGCGCCTCTGCGGCTCGACGAGATTTCGAGCAACGCGTACCACGGATGCTTGGCGGTCAGCGGCTCGCGGAAACCTTCGCCGTATTGCAGAACGTTGTCGATGCCGATCCGTGGGATGAGCTCGAAACCGGTCAATTGATCGCCGCTCGCGCTACGGGCACGGGCGAACAGCTCCATCACGTCCTCGACGCGCTTCAGGCCGAGCAGCGCGGTCTCAACCTCGCGCGGGCGCGGGAACAGTTTCAGGGTCGCCGCGGTGATGATGCCGAGCGTGCCTTCGGCGCCAATGAACAGCTGCTTCAAGTCGTAGCCCGTGTTGCTCTTGCGGAGGCCGCGCAAGCCATCCCACACCCGGCCGTCGGGCAGGACGACTTCGAGACCGAGCGCCAGCTCGCGCGTATTGCCATAGCGCAGCACATTGATGCCGCCGGCGTTGGTCGAGAGATTACCGCCGATCTGACACGAGCCTTCGGCACCGAGGCTGAGCGGAAACAGCCGATCGGCGGCTTCGGCCGCGCGCTGCAGTTCGGCGAGGATGCAGCCGGCTTCGGCGGTGATGGTGAAGTTGAGTGCGTCGAGCGCGCGAATGCGGTTCATGCGGCCGAGATTGATCAGCACGCCGTTCTTGGCGGCAACGGCGCCTCCCGACAGGCCGGTATTGCCGCCTTGGGGATAAATCGGCAGCCGCGCCTCGGCGCAGATCGCCACCAGCTTAGCCACCTCGTCGGTCGAAGCCGGCCGTAGCACGCCCATGGCCGCGCCGTGGTAGCGGCCGCGTCGCTCCTCGAAATAGGGCTCGGCATCGGCGGCTTCGACGACGCCTTTCTCCCCGACGACGGATTTGAGGCGTGCGACGATGTCGGCGGCGACGACGGTATCCATGGCTAAAGGCCTATCGCCCCCGACCGGTTGCCGTCCAGCCCTCCGTTGGCACGGCCGCGCGCGGCGCGCCGCAGCCGGTCGTTGATCGCCGCACCTAGGCCGGTTTCGGGGATCGGCATAACGGCAATCGCCTTGAAGCGCGGCTGGTCGAGTTTGCGCAACGCCGCAAATAAATTGGCGGCTGCCTCGGTGAGGTCGCGCGTCGGCGAAAGATTGACGGTTGCGGCGGCGCCCGGCAAAGGCGCGCCGAACGCCAACAGCGCCTCGTCGGGCGTCACCGTTGTCGCCACCAGCCGCAATGGCCGCGCTGGCGCGTAATGGCGCTCCAGCATTCCCGGCGAGCGCGGCGCGCCGGAGTTCCCGGTGTCTGCCAGGCGTCCGAGCACCACTTCGAGCTGCTCGCGCGTTACGCCACCTGGCCGCAACAGCGCCGGCGTTGGCTCCGACAAATCGATCACGGTGGACTCGATACCGACGCGGCACGGACCACCGTCGAGCACGGCTGCGATCCGACCGTTGAGTTCGTCGAGCACGTGGTCGGCAGTGGTCGGGCTGACATGACCCGACCGGTTGGCGCTAGGTGCGGCGACTGGCCGCCCAGCGGCGTGCAACAGCGCCTGCGCGAGCGGGTGTGCCGGCGCGCGCAGTGCCACCGTTTCAAGGCCCGCGCTCGCCAGAAACGAAATCGGACAGGCGGCGCTACGTTTCAGCACGAGCGTCAGCGGACCGGGCCAGAAGCGCCGCGCAAGGTCGCGCGCCCGCGAGTCAAAATCTGCCAGCTTCTCGGCCGCGGCGAGATCGGTGACATGGACGATCAACGGATTGAACGTCGGCCGGCCCTTCGCCGCGAAGATCGCGGCGACGGCGCTGTCGCTGGTCGCATCGGCGCCGAGGCCGTAGACCGTCTCGGTCGGAAAGGCGATCAGTGCGCCATCGCGCAGCAACGAAGCAGCGCGATCAATTTGCGCTTCGCTCAGCCGATCGGTCACGTCCGGCCGCGGACGAGGAAAGCCGGATTGCGATAACCGGCCTTGCCGTAGCCGAGGCGCGCGCCGTCGAGTGTGGTAACGCTGCCGCCGGCTGCCTCGACGATGGCCTGGCCGGCAGCGGTATCCCATTCGCAGGTTTCGCCGTAGCGCGGATAATGATCGGCCGTGCCTTCGGCAATCAGGCAGAACTTGGACGCGCTGCCCATCGGACGGTGCACGGCGCCGGGCACGGTCGCGAGATAGGCCTCGACGCGGCGCGACGGGCCGTGCAGCCTGCTTGAGAGTACGACCGGATGGGCCGGCGCGACGCGGGCGGCAATCCGTTCAGGCTTGGCGCCGGCACGCTGCCGGGTCGCAGTGCCCGGGCCGGCGGCAGCGTAGATCAGCTGCTGCGTCGGCACGCCGATCACGCCAAGTACGGGAAAGCCGTCCTCGATCAGGCCGACATTGATGCTGAATTCGTCGCTGCGATCGACGAAGCCGCGCGTACCGTCGAGCGGATCGACCAGCCAATAGCGTGACGCCAGCGTCGCCGGCAGGCCCGAGGCGGCCACTTGCTCCTCGGCAACAATGGGAATCTCAGGTGCGACGCGTTCGAGCACCGCCACGATCAGGCGCTCGGCTTCCTCGTCGGCCAGCGTCACCGGCGACTGGTCGGCCTTGCGCCGCACTTCGAACGGCGTGGCGTAGATCTTGAGGATTACCGCGGCGGCGGCTTCGACTCCGCTGCGTGCGGCCTCGACTAGCGCCGTGCGGCTCGCGGTCATGCGCGCGCCTGCTGGATGGCGCGCCAGACGCTATGCGGCGTCGCCGGCATTTCGATAGTCTTGATCCCAAGGCCGGCAAGCGCGTCGACGACGGCGTTGATCACGGCCGGCGGCGCGCCGATGGCGCCAGCCTCGCCGGCGCCCTTGACGCCGAGCGGATTCGTTCGGCACGGCACAACGTTGTAGGCGAACTCGATCGCCGGCACGTCGTCGGCATGCGGCATGGCGTAATCCATAAACGAACCTGTGACCAACTGGCCGCCGCCGTCGTAGACACAGCCTTCGATCAGGGCCTGGCCGATGCCTTGTATGACGCCGCCGTGGATTTGGCCTGCCAGCAGCATCGGGTTCACCACGTTGCCGAAATCGTCGACCACGACATAGCGCAACACGGTCGTGACGCCGGTGTCGGGATCGATCTCGACCTCACAGACGTGACAGCCGTTCGGAAACGTATGCGCAGCCGGAAGATAATGCGCCTTTTCGTCGAAACCGGGCTCGAAGCCGGCGGGCAGGAGCAGCGGATTGTGCGCCGCCTGCGCAACTTCGACCATGCTCACGCGTTTATCGGTGCCGGCGATCACATACTGGCCGTCGGCGAATTCGATGTCGGCTTCGGCGGCCTCGAGCCGGTGCGCGGCGATCTTCTTGCCCTTATCGATGATGCGCTGGATCGCGATGTTGAGCGCGTTGCCAGCGACCGGCAGTGAGCGCGAGCCGCCTGTGCCGCGGCCGAAGCCGACGACGTCGGTGTCGCCCTGGTGCACGCGCACGCGATCGAAGGGAATGCCCAATCCATCGGCGACCAGCTGCGCGTATGCGGTCTGGTGGCCCTGGCCGGACGATTGCGAGCCGACGATGACAGTGACGGCGCCGCTTGAATCGAAGCGGACCTCGGCCATCTCGTCGAAACCGCCGCCGCATTGCTCGATATAGGTGGAAAGGCCGAAACCGCGCAGCTTGCCGCGTGCCGCCGACTGCGCCTTGCGTGCCGCAAAACCGTCGGCGTCGGCGTGCTTGAGTGCGTCGGCCAGGTTCTTGGCGAATTCGCCGCTGTCGTAGGTCATGCCGAAAACGGTCTTGAACGGCATGGCTTCGGGCGGAATGAAATTACGCCGCCGCAGTTCCGCCGGCGCGACGCCGAGCTGGCGTGCAGCGTAATCGACCAGCCGCTCGAGCGCGTAATTCGCTTCCGGCCGACCAGCGCCGCGATAGGCATCGACGGGCACCGTGTTGGTGTAGACGCCTTTGACGCGCACGACCGCGGCTGGCGTGCGATAGACACCGGCCAGCATCGCCGTGCCCGCCATCGTCGGAATGAAGGTGCCGAAGTTCGACAGATAGGCGCCGAGATTGGCGGTGGTCTCGACATCGATCGCGAGAAAGTTGAGATCGGCGTCGAGCGCCAGCCGGGCGCGGGTGACATTATCGCGGCCCTGCGCGTCGCTAAGGAAGGATTCACCGCGCTCGCCGATCCATTTGACCGGCCGGCCGAGCTTGCGCGTGGCATAGAGCACGAGCCCGTGCTCCGGATAGAGGAACAGCTTCATGCCGAAGCCGCCGCCGACATCGGGCGTCACGACGCGGATGCGATGCTCGGCAAATCGGAAGACCGTGGCCGCCAACAACCGGCGGATCGCGTGCGATCCTTGGGTCGAGGTATAGAGCGTGAAGCGGTCCTCGGCTGCGTCGTAAGCGCCCAAGGCGCCGCGCGGCTCCATCGAGTTGGCGACCAGCCGGTTGTTGACCAGATCGAGTTCGATCACATGCTTCGCATTCGCGAAGGCAGCCTCGGTGGCCTTGCGGTTGCCGGTCTCCCAGTCGAAGCACAGATTCCCCGGAATATCGTCCCAAACCAACGGCGCGCCCGGCTCTGCAGCGCGCACCGCGTCGGCGATTGCCGGGAGGATGTCGTAGTCGATCCGGATCAGCTCGGCGGCGTCCTTCGCAGCGGCGGCGGTTTCCGCGACGACAAAAGCGACGCCATCGCCGACATGCCGCACCCGGCCGATGGCGAGCAGCGGATGCTCGACCATCTTGATGCGGCTACCGTCGCGGTTCTTGAGCGGCACGACGCAGGGAATCTTGCCGATGCCGTCGCGCTCGAGATCGGTGCCGGTAAAGATACCGAGCACGCCGGGCGCCATATGTGCCGCCGCGATATCGATGGCGCGGATGGTCGCGTGCGCGTGCGGCGAGCGCAGGACGTAACCGACGGCCTGGCGCGGCAATACGATATCGTCTGTGTAACGGCCGGTGCCGGTGATGAAGCGGCGGTCCTCGCTGCGCCGCACCGGCTGGCCCATGCCGAACTGTCCCATGGAGGGGAAATCTCTGTCGTCGTGGCGGAGGGCGCTAAAATAGCGGCGGACGCACGGGCCGACCAATCCCTTTTTCGCCCGGTCGGTATGAAGGAACGAGGTCCTCACGCATGTGCGGACGCTACAAACTGTCCACGCCCGCCCGCGTGTTGCGGGATGTTTTCGGCTTCGTCGAGCGTCCGAACCTGCCGGCACGGTACAAAATCGCGCCGAGCCAGGAAGCGCCGGTCGTCCGGCAACGGCGCCAGCCGGCTGGTGAGCGTACGGTGCAGAATCTGCGCTGGGGATTGATCCCTTCGTGGGCGAAAGACGCCAAGATCGGGGCGCCGCTGATCAATGCCGCGCCGAAAGCCTGGGGTCGCGGCCGGCCTTCGCCCAGGTGTTGCGTCAGCGGCGCTGCGTCGTGTTGGCCGACGGCTTCTATGAATGGTCGGGAGAGGGTGCCGCAACGCGGATCGATACCTTTGCGATCGTTACCACCGCCGCCAATGAATTGTTACAGTCACTCCATCCGCGGATGCCGGTGATTCTCGCCGGCGCCGATCTCGACGCGTGGCTCGATCCGGCTAGCGACGCGGCGCCGGTCACGATAGCGATGGTCGGCGTGCCGGCGGCGACTTTGCGCTATATCCCGGTTTCCAAACGCGTCAATTCGGCGCGCGTCGACGAGGCGAACTTGATCGAACCGACGGGGTCCGGAACCGTCGTCGCCTAGCTGCCCTTCTTGTTCTTGCGCGCGTCGGCGATGAGCTGCCGCAGCCCATCGATGTCGACCGCGCCCATGGTGAGCTGGTCACCGATCACCAGCGCCGGCGTTGCATCGATACCGAGTGCGTCGGCCAGCGCGTAATTGCGCTGGATGATCTGGCCGACGGACGCTGCCGTCATGTCGCGCTTGAGCTTGGCGAGGTCGAGGCCGCTGGCTTCGGCGACCTTCATCACCGCGTCGTCGTCGATATTGCCCTTGAGCGCCATCATCCGGGCATGGAACGCGGCGTACTTGCCTTGCTGGCGTGCAGCGATAGCGACGCGCGAAGCGACCACCGAGGTCGGACCGAGGATCGGGAATTCCTTGTAAACGACGCGCAGATTGCCGTCCTCCTTGACCAGCGCCTCGAGCGACGGTTCGATCGCCTTGCAGTACGGGCAGCGATAATCGAAGAACTCGACCAGCGTTACGTCACCGTTGGGATTGCCGGCGACGACCGAGTTGGGATCATGCAGCAGCTCGTTGCGCCGGGCGGCAATCGTCTTCTTGGCCGCCGCCGCCTTCACTGCATCGGCCTGCTGCTGCGCTGCCTTGAGCGCATCCATCACCGCTTCTGGATGCTGCTTCAGGTAGTCCTGAATCACGCGATCGATTTCCTGCTTTTGCGCGGGCGAAAACGATTGTGCTGCAACGGGCGGCGGGCCACCAAACGCGACGGCGGCAGCGATCAACGCGGCGAGTGTGAATTTGAACATTCGGATCCTTCCGCCCATTAGGACGCGTCACGAATTCGTTTTGCTTCGGCTTCGATGTCTTCGGCGCGCTGCCGTTGCGGCCCGGCCGGCAAAATCTGGCGAGCGCGTTGGGCTTGCTGGATCGCCGTTTTGTAATCGCCGTTGGTCATGCCTTCTTCGGCGAGACTCAACGCCGCCATGCCGATGTTGTTGCTGCGGCCGTAGGCGATTGCCAGGAAATGCCAGGCGTCGGGATTGTCGCGCTCGAAGTTGACCGCGTCGGAGAGTTGCGCCAGCGCCTTCGGCAGGAGCGCCGGATCCTCGGTTTCAAGCTCGACCTGGGCAAGTTCGACGCGCATCAATGGCGCATTGTTGAGCGCGACCGCGCGCTGATAGGGCGCGACGGCATCAGCGACGCGCCCGTTGTCGAACAGAATCTGGCCCTTGAGTTCCCAGAAATACGGATTGTTCGGCTGATCGTGGAGCAGGCTGTCGATTTCCGCCAACGCCTTGTCCAATTCGGGAATGCGGTAGTAGGCGATAGCACGGGCATAGCGCGCTGGAACCGACTGATCGGTGGTGGGGTATTTATCCAGCGTTTTGGCCGGCGGATCGAGGAAGCCGTGCAGCTTGGCCTTCACATCGGCCAGCATCGGAATCCATTGCGGTGGATCGGGATTGTTGGTGTAGGGCGAACTAAGAACGTGCTCCTGCACATAGTCGATACGTTCGGTGGTCAACGGGTGGGTGCGGAGATAGGGGTCCTGTTGCGCCGGTGACAACAGTTCCTCGGGCTCGAGGATCTTGAAGAAGTCGAGTAAGCCCTTGGACGATTGATGCGTCGCGTCGAGGAATTTGAGCCCTGCGTGGTCGGCTGCGCCTTCTTGCGCCACCGAGAAGGACAGGAACGAACGTTCGCCGACGCCTTCGCCGCCCGCCACCGCACCGCCGATGCCGCCATAGTCGTGACCGACGACCGAAGCCGCCGCGCCGACTGCCATGGCGATGATCGCCTTGATCGTGGCGTCGTGCATTTCGGTCGCGAAACGCGCGAGATGGCCGCCGGCGATGTGGCCGGTTTCGTGCGCCATGATCCCAACCAGTTCATTCGGGCGTTCGGCGCGCAGGATCGTGCCGGTGTTCATGAAGATGTTCTGGCCGCCGGCGACGAACGAGTTCAGTTGCGGATCCTGAACGATGTAGAAATGCATGGCATTCGGATCGAGGCCGGCAGCACGCCACACCGGCATCTCGAACGTGCGCAGCATGGATTCGATTTCGACGTCACGGATAAGGTTCGGTGAATCGTCGCCGGCCGCCGCCTGCCGAGCTAGGACGACGCTTCCTGCCACCAGCAGGCAAACGATCTTGAGAGCGTTCTTCACGCGCAAAGGTTCGACTCCGCATCCCCGGTAAAGACCGACAACGTCACCGTCGACCGCCGATGCGGCGGACAGCGAGACATTGTACGGTCGGATCGCGCACCCAATTCAATAACATAGGGCGAGTCGGAAACATCGTGGCAATGTTCAAGCTATTGGAATCGTTCGATATCGTATCCGGCGACCGCACCAAGGAAGACAAGTAAAATCGCCGAACCCAATTCGATCCGCGACTCCGTACCGCCGGCGAGCCGGAATCCTACCAACGGAATGTGATGACGCTCAAAGTTTCTGGACGCGGGCAAGTTCCGCCTTTCATCGTGATGGACGTGCTGCGCGATGCCAACGCGCGCGCTGCAGAGGGCAAAGACGTGTTGCACCTCGAAGTCGGCCAGCCGTCGACGCCGGCGCCGCAGGGTGTTATCGCGGCGGCGCGCGCGGCGCTCGAACGTGACGTGCTCGGCTATACCGACGCGCTCGGCCTGCCGGCGTTGCGCGCGGCGGTCGCCGCCTATTACCGCGGCCGGTATGGCGTGACGCTCGATCCCGCACGCGTCGTCGTGACCACGGGCTCGTCCGCGGGCTTCGTGCTGGCATGCCTTGCCGCCTTCGAGCCTGGCGACAAGGTAGCGATCTGTTTTCCGGGGTATCCCGCTTATCGCAACATCCTGACGGCGCTCGACCTGATGCCGGTCGAGCTGACCGCCAGCGCCGACGAACGTTACCAGGTGACGCTCGAACGGCTGCGTACGCAAGGGCAGGGCATCGATGGGTTGATCATCGCCAGCCCGGCCAATCCCACCGGCACGATGATTCCGCCCGAAGAGCTCGCCGCTATCGCGCACCATTGTTGCGCCGCTGGCATTCGCCTGATCTCGGACGAGATCTATCACGGCATCGCCTATGGCGCGCCGGCTGCGACGGCGCTGGCGTTCGACACGCAGGCGATCGTGGTCAATAGCTTCTCGAAATATTTCTCGATGACCGGCTGGCGTGTCGGTTGGACGATTGTGCCCGACGACATGGCGCGGGCAGTCGAATGCCTGGCGCAGAATCTCTACGTGTCGCCGCCATCACTGTCGCAGCATGCGGCAATTGCCGCCTTCGATTGCCTGCCCGAGCTCGATGCCAACGTCGCACGCTATGCCGAAAACCGTGCACTGTTACTGCGCGAGCTGCCGGCGGCCGGGTTCGATCGGCTCGCGCCATCGGACGGCGCCTTCTATCTCTATGCAGACGTCGCCCACCGAACCAATGACAGCGAAGAGTTGTGCCGGCGGCTGCTGCGCGAGACCGGTGTCGCGCTAACACCCGGCACCGATTTCGATCCGCGCCGCGGCCGCGCGACGGTGCGCTTCTGCTATGCCGGCTCCGCCGCGACCATTGCCGAGGCGGCGCGTCGGCTCAAGGCCTGGGCCTGGCGCGGATGAGCGCCGTGCTCAGCGGCGCCACCAGCCCTTCTTCGGATTGTTCGCCGGGCCGGTAACTTCGTGCGCCGGCGGAACATTGTGTTGCACCGGCTGTCGCTCGGATTCGGCGGGCGCGTGTTCCGGCGCTGGTTCGGGCTTTGCCGCAAGAGCCGCCGGCGATGACTGGGGCGGCGCCACCGGCGCCGAATAACGCTCGGCGGGCGGAGTGAAGGTATCGGTTTCCGGCGTAGGCGCTTCGGGCGCAGTCTCACTGAACGTCGGCTCACCGCGGTGTTCGCCACCGCGACCGTGCCGCCGACGGCCGCCGCGGCGACCGCGCCGGCGCCGATGTCGGCCTTCTTCGCCCGGTCCCGGTTGCCCTGTGCTTTCGTGGCCAGGCTGCGTATTGGCGGCAAAGGGTTGAACGTCATCGTTCGGCGCAGGTT
>JBAVMB010000321.1:0-3560 GCA_049689615.1 Allostellaceae bacterium | reverse complement strand
GCATAGACCGGCCGCGCGTGGTAATCGCCCGGGCACCAGGCCCAGCGGTCGCGGATGAACGCCCAGCGTCCGTAGTGGAACGGCGCGAAGCCCCACGGCGCGTCGTCAACCCAGGTCCAGCCCCAGGGCTGGACCCACACCCAGTGACCGTAGCGATAAGGCGCCCAGCCAACCGGTATAGCCGACGGATACCAGACCGAGCCGTAAACCGGATCGCTCGTCCACTGGCCGTACTGATCGAGATCCTGATAACCGGTCATGGTCGGCGGCACGTACCAGGCGGTCGCGGTCGGCTGCAGTTCGCGCCGTTCGCGCTCGAGCGCCCAATTGTCGAACGAAGTGGCGTTAGCCTGGATCAGCTGGAAGCTCGGCGGATTGGCGGTTGCGACCGCGCTCTCGCCGCCTTCGACAGTCAGCGCCGAACGCGGACCGGCGACGCGCGCGCGGCCTTGCAGGACATTAACGATCATCTGGTTGGGCGGCGCGTTGTCGGGGCCGGGTTCGCCAGCCTCGATGTGGTAGCTGCCGACCGTCAACAGGTCCACTTGGCCCATAGGTGTTAGGACCGACACGCCGCCCGGCGGCATGACGATGACGTGAACTTCGATCGTGCCCTGATCGACGCGCAGGTGAGTCACGGCGTCGTCGAGGCGCACGATGTCGGCTTCAGTCAACTGGTCGAGGCGCATTTCGACCGCGCCGACCTGGATCTCGGCGCGCGACTGCGGTTCGGTCCAGAAGCCGTCACCGGTGGCGACCGGATAATTGACCACTGCCTCGGACCACTGATCCTGGTCAGGTGCGTGCAGCGACACCGTGCCTTCGATATAGCTCAACCGGCCGACGCGACCGGGCGGATCCGCGAGGCTCTGGGCTGCCAACGGCGGCGCTAAAGCCAGAACGGCGCCGAACACGGCAGCGATGGCGGTGGTTTTCATGGCGTCCTCGTCCTGTCCCTATGTCTTAGGCCCCGGTATCCAATGCCGTGCCCATGATCAATAACGGGCGACCTGTGGCCGGGCTGTGGCGGCGTTTGGCGAAAACGGGGGCAGCCGCCTGAAACGGGCGGCTGCCGGAAACGCAGGCTGGAAAGAACCAGCTATTCCATATGGTTCTCGATCTTCCAGGGATCCTTGACCATCGGATAGGTCTCGATCGGCACGTTGGCGAGGCGGCCGTTCACCTTCTCGACGCGGCAGATATAGACATTCTGGACGATGTCGCGCGTTGCCGGGTCGATCATGATCGGGCCGCGCGGGCTTTCGTATTTCCAGCCCTTGATCGCCGCCATCGCCTTGTCGCCGTCGATCTTGCCGTGGAGCTTGTCGACGACGTGATAGATCAGCGCCATGCCGTCATACGCGCCGACCGCGAACAGGTCGGGCTCCTTGCCGGCGCCGTAGGCCTTTTGCCAGGCGGCGACGAACTCCTCGTTGGCCTTCGACTTGCGTGCCGCCGTGTAGTTTGTCGAGATCGTAATGCCGACGGCGAAGTCCGGCAGGTTCTGCAAATCGTTCTCGTCGCCGACCTCGGCGCTCGGCAGTAGTCGGATCTTGGCCTTGTCGAGGCCGAGATCGTGGAACGTCTTGACGAAGGTCACCGGTTGGCTGCCGCCGGGAATGAAGGCGTAAAGGCCCTGCGGCTTCTTGTCGAGGACGCGCTGCAGAAACGGCGCGAAGTCCGGATTCATCAGCGGGAAACGGACGCTGTCGACGATGGTGCCGCCGTTGGCGGTGAAGGCGCGCTTGAACGCCGCTTCGGCGTCGAGGCCAGGCGCGTAATCCGACACCGCGCTGTAGACCCGCTTCATGCCGCCTTTGGTCGCCGCCCACTTGCCGAAGATCTCGGTGGTTTGCGGCAGGGTCAGCGAGGTGCGCGTGATGTAAGGCGACTTGGTGGTAATGACCGCGGTCGCGGCATTCATGATCACCATCGGCACTTTGGCCTGGGTGACATCGGGCGCGGCGGCGAGCGCTTCGGGCGTCAGAATGAAACCGGTAAGGAATTGCACGTGATCGCGCGTCAGCAATTCCTGCGCCATGCGCTTCGAGGTGTCGACGCTGCCCTGCGCATCGCGCTTGACGAGCTCGATCTTGACGGCACCGACGGTGTCGCCGTGCTCCTTCATGTAGAGGTCGATCGCCTTTTGCATGGTGTCACCGAGGCGGGCGAACGGACCGGTGTAATGCAGGATGACGCCGACCTTGACGACGTCTTCGGCGTGCGCCGACGCGGCGGCAAGAACAAACGCCGCAAACGCGGCGGCCACGAATTTCAAACTGCGCATGTGTCCTCCCCTTGGTGGGCGCTGACGGCCCGTTGCGCGATCATCGCGCGAAAGCGCGGCGGCGACAACGGCGCCTGCAGCGGGCGATGCCGGCCGTGGGCTTCTGCCCAAAGCGGCCAGGTCAGAAACCGCGGCCGGCCTTGAGAAATTCGGTCTCTTCCGGAGTGGTGGTTCGGCCCAGAATCGCGTTGCGATGAGGAAAGCGGCCGAAGCGGTCGACGATCTCCCGGTGCCGTTGCGCATAGCCGAGCACCTCGTCATCGCCGAGCGCCGCGCACAATTCGACCGAACGCGCCTGCATCGCGCGATCTTCGGCATGCATAAATGGCAAATAGAAGAAATGCCGATGCGTCGTATCGTAGGCCCGGTCGAAGCCGAGGCCGACGGCACGCTCGGCGGCGGCTAATGCCAAGGCATCGGCGGCATAGGCTTCGGCGTGGCCGCGATAAAGATTGCGCGGAAACTGATCAAGCGCGATCACCGTGGCCAGCGCCGGTTCCGGCGCCATCAAGGCACAGGGCGGCAATCCGCGCCGCAGCTCTTCGTGCAGGGCGAGAAACCGCATGCGGATCAGCGCGTCGGTGCTGGCATCGCCGCTGAACCACGCCGGCGGCGGCAGCTCGACGAACCAGAACCGAAGAACATCGCCAATCCAGCTTTCGGCCATGCGCCAAGCAGAATGGCGAGCTCGGTCTTGCGCCGCAAGGCGTCGCGCGGCCCGGACGCGGCTTGTCGCCCACCGCCGCTTGTCCTATCGTCGCCGCCAGCGGACCCGTAGCTCAGCTGGATAGAGCGCTGCCCTCCGAAGGCAGAGGTCGTGAGTTCGAATCTCGCCGGGTCCGCCAATGATTTCAGCCACTTCGCTGAGATTTTTTTTGGCCCACAAAGGGTGGGGAACTACGCAGAGCGCATCAGAGCTCGTCAAAGCCCGCACGAATAGTGCAGCAGTTATGCGGTCTTCTGAGCTGTGGCCTCAAAAGGAACGCTGCACTCGGCCCCCGTTGAGCAACTCGACGGAAAGAGATTCGAAGTTCGATGAAGCCTAAGCCCGAAGAGTTGAACGAGTTTTTTCGGATCCGGAACATTAAGTTCGGCCGGTGTCTCGAACCAACGATGCAATGTGATCAGCCTGCGATCCGCGCTCATTCGATTCAGAACCGGCAGACCATAACGCTACTGGAGCAGGACAATCATGTGATTGCCTGGCAGCCACGGTTTTCCCAGGATGGCCCTGACATCGCGCTCAGATCGATCGGACGGAACGACGCATCGA
>JBAVMB010000320.1:0-4721 GCA_049689615.1 Allostellaceae bacterium | reverse complement strand
TTCATCACCTTCCCCGCAGCGACGCGGGTCGCCAGACCCTTTTCATCTGCGGGGAAAACGGGAATATCCCGATGCCATTTATCGGGCAACTCGCCGCGCATGATCTGTAAAAAAGTTTCGGCCAGATCCGGAAACGCTCGGGCGTATGCTGAGAATTTATCGCTCCACTCCGTCTCGGCCACCTTTCCCTGCTCGACCGCCTTGTGAAAGTGTTCGGCCGCCTTCTCAGGGATGTAAAATGGCGGTTCGGTCGGCCAGCCCAGATTCTGCTTCGCTAGTCGCACCTCATCGACACCCAAGGGCGACCCGTGCGATTCAAAACTGTCCTGTTTGTCGGGCGAACCATAGCCTATATGGGTGCGCACCAGAATCAGCGACGGGCGTTCCGTTTCGCCACGAGCCGTGCGCAGCGCCCGGTCGACAGCCTCCAGGTCGTTGCCATCTGCGACCGTCTGAATGTGCCAGCCATACGCCTCGAAGCGGCGCGCACGATCCTCGGTGAAGGTGATGTCGGTTCCAGCCGACAGCGTCACACGGTTGTCGTCATAGAGGTAGATCAACTTGCCCAGCTTCAAATGGCCGGCGAGGGACGCGGCCTCGGAGGAAACGCCCTCCATCAGATCGCCGTCGCTGACGATCCCGTAGGTGAAATGATTGACGATCTCGACGCCGGGGCGATTGTAACACTCGGCGAGGTGCGCTTCGGCCATCGCCAGTCCCACGCCATTGCCGAAGCCTTGACCGAGCGGCCCCGTGGTTGTCTCGATGCCTGGTGTGACGCCCCGCTCGGGGTGGCCCGGCGTGATGCTGCCCCATTCGCGAAACTGTTTGATCTGTTCGAGAGGAAGATCGTAGCCAGTGAGGTGAAGCAAGCTGTACAGCAGCATCGAACCGTGCCCGGGAGAGAGCACGAAACGGTCGTGGTCAAACCACCCGGGGTTGGCCGGATTGTGTTTGAGAAACCGGGTCCAGAGCACATACGCCATCGCCGCGGCGCCCATCGGCATTCCCGGGTGGCCGCTATCGGCCTTTTGCACGGCGTCCACGGAGAGGAAACGCAGAGTGTTGATGCACTCATTATCCAACGCAGGATCGAGAGGCATTTTCGAAGACGCTTCGTGCATTCGAATTCTCCATGGCTTTCAACGCGATGAGGCAATCCCGTTCCGCGCGCCTTAAATCGGCATGCGGTACCCATAGAATTCGTGATCTTCGTTGTAGCCACCTCGGCCGGCCCCCAAGTGAGCGAAATCGCTCACGAACTCAATCGCCGCGATCCACTTGACCATCTTGAAGCCCAGCTCGTTCTCGCAACGCAGCCGCAGCGGCGCGCCATGAAGCACGCTGAGCGGCGCCCCATTCATCTCATAGGCGAGAATGGTCAATCCGTGCCGCATGTTGTGAATTCTGTGAACGTCGTAATAGCCGCCGCCTGCCGAGCCTTCCGAGAGCGAATAGAAGACGGCGTAACGAGCGTCGGCTGTCGGCTTCACGATATCGAGGATGTGGCGCATGGGAACGCCGCCCCATTTGGCGACGCCGGACCATCCCTGAATGCAAAAATGTTCGGTGATCTGTTCCTGCTTCGGCATCTCCTTGAGTTCGGCATAGGAGAACGTCTTGGGGTTCTCGACCAGTCCGCTCACGCGGAGCCGGTAATCCGCGAAGTCACCCTTCACGAGTGAATCGAACTCGTCAGAGTTCGGCAGTGTGCCATTGGGCCAGAAATACGACGAGATCTCTGGCCCCGTGTACTGCGTCTTCGGGCTCCCCCATTCCCCGACAGCCATAAGGGGACCGACCACCGTTTGGCCGATCCGCTGAACCAGCCGCGCATGCTTGATCGTGAAGGGCGAAGCGAGCCACCACGTCACGATCACCACGACCATGGCGCAGCCCCAGATCAGAAGTCCGTTCCAGGATTCGTCGTTCACGCCGGCCCACATGTAGTTCAAGTTCTGTCGTGCCCCGGTGATGAACACCAGCGTCACATGGACGAAGATGAAAAACAGAAACCAGCACAGCACGCCGAAGTGGATCGTCCGCGCCGCCTGCCGATTGAGAATCCTCGCGAACCAGCCCATATGGTTGGCGATCGCCGGGCTCTGCATCAAGCCGGTGACGACCGCCAGCGGCGCGGCGACAAACACCGTGATGAAATAGGTAAGTTGTTGCAGGCTGTTGTAACTCGTCCAGCTGTGGTCGGCAGGAAACTGCAGCGATAAATACTGAAGCGCCGTCGAGAGGGCATTGGGGAAAACAGCCCAAGTCGTCGGCACCAGCCTCTGCCATTGGTCCGTCGTGAACAGCAGCACGTAAAAGATTGCGCCATTGATTACCCACAAGAGATCGAAGGAGAAATGCCACCAGCGGGCGAGCCCTATCGAGTGACGAACGCCGGGAATGCCGAGCCATTTCGGGATGGTCACGGAATCGTCTTTCGACGTCCATACACGGTCTTTCGGAACGTCATGCTGAAAGCGGAACCAATCCGTGCCGGGCGTGCAGTCCCGCCGCCAATAAAGACGCGGATGATCGGCGAGGATCTGAATCCCTGCCCGGATGATGAACATCATCAAGAAGAAATTGAAGAAATGCAGCAAACGCAGCCACAGCGGGAAACCCGAGTACACCGCCTCCGAGGATGGGGTGCCTCCGGGATAGTGCGCGATGAATTCCTGCACGCCGGGCATCGTACGCAATTGCTGGGCTACGGCGATCCCAAGGATCAGCAGAACCACGACGAGCGGTATCGCCCACAAGACATTGACCCATCCACTGCCCAACCGAATGCGCGGGACCACGCCCTCCTGCGGCGGCAGCCAGGTGCTCAGACGAAGGCGATCATCTGCTGCGCTCAAGCTAGTCTCGTCGTGCGGCTGCGGCGCCTGGCGAGGCTCTTTCGCCCGAGCCTCCGCTGTCATACGAGCCTCCATGATACGAGCCTCCTTCACGGATGGACCTGCCCGGTTTGGCGAACCAACGACGCTCGCGGGAACGCTAATCCACCGACGCGGCCGTCTTGCGTATTCGCGTGATCTGTCGTCCCAATAGGAAATCTCTCAGCGCGACGGCGTCGTTGTGAACCTCGTCGCGAGCCGAGAACACGAGCGTGATCGGGCGTTGCCTTGCCAGGGCACGTAGCCTGCTGAGTCGTTCAGGATGCTTGGCGACCTCCACAGCATAGCGGCTGCGAAATACCTGCCAACGAGCAGGGTCGTGGCCAAACCATTTGCGCAACGCGGTGCTCGGCGCGATGTCCTTGACCCATTGATCGATGGCTGCATCCACTTTCTTGACCCCGCGCGGCCATAGCCGGTCGATGAGTATCCGAGTGCCATCACCAGCGGCAGCGGGCTCATACGCCCGTTTGAGCTTGATACGGTCAGCCGTGATTTTCTTGCTCATCAGAGTCTCTCTGGGCGCCTTTCAGACGCTCGTTTTCTTCAATGCCTGACCTTTATGCATCGCGATGTGCTCGGTCTTGCTACTTTTGATTTCGTACTGCGGATCATCCTCGCTCGCGTGATGCGTGTATCCTTTGTAAGCAACGTTCTTTGTATGCACTTTGATGATCGTGCCGCTGACATGGCCCGCTTCCGAATTCCAGCTCACGTGATCGCCGACTTTGAACCGTTTCGTCATCGTGGATCTCCGATCGTGATCTGAGCTTGCTGTGCCGGCGTCGCGGCGCTTTTGACCGTCCGGCCGCCGGCGCTGTTCCTCGCTATGAGCCGCTCGAACTCGACCTCCGCACGGAGGCCTTCGAGATCGCGATGGACCACGGCGACCGCGAGCTTCCGGCCTCCGCGCCAATAGGTTATGGCGCAGTCTCTACCCTCCAGCGATCCCGCGATCTCGGCCTTGTCCCAATGTTCGGCGTGGCCGACATAGGCGAGACCGAAATCGTACTGTTCGGTCCAGAAGAATGGGACGTAATCGAAGCGTTCGCGCCGGCCGAGGATATTGTGCGCGGCTGTCTGGCCCTGGCGCTCGGCGACGACCCAATGTTCGACACGAATCCGCTCACCGGTCAGTCGGTCGGGCCAGCGCGCGATGTCGCCGGCGGCGAAGATGCCTGGAATGCTGCTCTCGAGGTACTCATCGACGACAACACCGCGATCGATCGCGAGCCCGGCCTTTTCCGCCAGCGAGAGTGACGGACGCACGCCAATCCCGACGACGACGAGGTCGGCCTCAAGGCGCTCTCCGCTTTTCAACATCACGCTTTGCTTGTCTGTCGCCGCCGCTGTCGTGCCGAGGTGGAATGTCACGCCATGATCCTCATGGAGCTTGCGCAGGAAATTGCCGACCTCCGGCCCCAGCACTTTTTCCATCAAGACCGTCTCGGTCCCAACTATGTGGACTTCGATGTCCCGGGCACGAAGCGACGCCGCTACTTCCAGGCCAATGAAGCTGGCGCCGATAACAACCGCACGCTTTGCCACCAGAGCGCTGGCGACCAGAGCGCGGCTGTCCGCGAGCGTGCGCAAATAGTGCACGTGCGGAAGATCACCTCCGGGGATCTCGAGCCGCACCGGCTCGGCTCCGGTGGCGAGGAGTAGCGTGCCATAGGCGTGCCGGCTGCCATCCGCCAGCTCTACATACCGGCTCCTTACATCGATCGCGGCCACGCGCGCACCCAGGTGCAGATCGATTTGTGGTCTTTATAGAATTCCGCCGATCGGAGCGGATTCGACTCGTCGGGTGCGGTCCCCGAG
>JBAVMB010000319.1:0-2118 GCA_049689615.1 Allostellaceae bacterium | reverse complement strand
GCTGCATGGCGTCGGCGCCGACGGCAACGATCTGCTCGGCCTGGCGCCATATTGGGCGCCGGCACTGCCTGACACCGAATTCGTCTCGCCGCACGCGCCCTTCCCGTTCGACATGGCGCCGTCCGGCCGGCAATGGTTCAGCCTGCAGGACCGTTCGCCCGCCACCGTCCTTGCCGGCATCCAGACGGCGGCGCCGATCCTTGATCATTTTCTCGACGAGCTGCTGGCCGCGCGCGGTCTCGATGAATCGCGGCTGGCGCTGGTCGGCTTTTCGCAAGGCACGATGATGTCGCTCTATACCGGACTACGCCGCGCCAAACCGCTTGCGGCCATCGTCGGCTATTCCGGCGCACTCGCCGGCGCGTCGCTGCTGGCGAAGGAGATCCGCTCGCGGCCGCCGGTGCTCTTGGTGCACGGCGAGGACGATCCGATGGTGCCGTTCAGCGCGCTCGACGCGGCGGTGAAGGCGCTCACGGCGGCCGGCGTCAAGGTCGACGCGCTGGCACGGCCCGCGCTCGGCCATTCCATCGACGAGGAAGGCTTGAAGCGCGGCGGCGAATTTTTGACGAAGGCGTTAGCGGGTGAGTGACGTGCGCTGAATATCGGGCGGCGGCGTGAGATAAGGCGCGAGTTTGGCGGCGGCGTCCGCGCCGGTCCAATCGACGCCGCCTTCGACACGCCAGACCATGCGGCCGTCGCGGTCGATCAGGATGCTGGTCGGCAAGCCGACCAGTCCGAAGGTCTGCAGCGCGCGGTTGCGGGTGTCGAGATAAACCGCGAGATCGCCGAGCTTGAGCCTGGCGAGGAACGGATCGACCACTTCGCCGCCGCGGCGGTCTTCCGAAATCGCCAGCACCGTAAGCCGCGAACCCAGCCGCGCCTGCAAGCGATCGAGCGACGGCATCTCGGCGACGCACGGGCCGCACCAGGTCGCCCAGAAGTTGACGAGCACCAGCTGGCCGCGGAAATCGGCCAGCGTCTTGGGCACGCCGTCGCGCGTCGTGAAGGCCAAGGCCGGCGCTGGCTGCGGCGGATCGAGCACGGTAAACTTGAACTCTGGCTCCGCCGGCGTCCCGTTGCCGGCAACCGGCACGGCTATGGCGGGCGGATGCTGGGCGCGGTAATAGAACAGCAGGCCCAGCGCCGCCACGCACAGGACGACCAATACCGAAAGCGCCTTCATGAACCTCGTCATCGCCTTACCCCGGGCCGTCGCGCCATGAGCCGCGCACGCGCGCCGAAAGGATCGAAGCCGCGCAATGCCGCGCGCGGCGGCCGGCTGTCGGGCCATCCGGCAGAGATCATGCAGCGCATCAACGTCTCGATCGATTTCGACAAGCGGCTCTATGCCCAGGATATCGCCGGCTCGCTGGCGCATTGCGCGATGCTGGTAGCGCGGCGGATCATCACGCCGGAGGATGGCGAGGCGATCGCGCGCGGTCTAGAGAAAATTCGCGCCGAGATCGAGGCCGGCAAGTTTCCGTTCCGCGCCGAGCACGAGGATATCCATCTCAACATCGAGGCGCGGCTCGCCGAACTGATCGGTGCGGCGGGAGGACGGCTGCACACCGCGCGCTCGCGCAACGACCAGGTCGCCACCGACTTCCGGTTGTGGGTGCGCTACGCCATCGACCATCTCGACCGCCACATGGCGTTGCTCCAGGCGGCGCTGATCGACCAAGCCGAAACGCATGCCGCCACCATCATGCCCGGATTGACGCATCTGCAGACGGCGCAGCCGGTGACGTTCGGGCATCACCTGCTCGCTTATGTCGAGATGCTCGGCCGCGACCGCGGCCGCCTGCACGATTGCCGCAAGCGGCTCAACGAATGCCCCTTGGGCGCGGGCGCGCTCGCGGGCACGTCGTTTCCAATCGACCGCGAGGGCACGGCAAAGGCGCTCGGCTTCGACCGGCCGATGGCCAATTCGCTTGACGCCGTTTCCGACCGCGATTTCGCGCTCGAGTTCCTGGCATGCTGCGCGATAGCCGGCGTCCATCTGTCACGTTTCGCCGAGGAGATCGTGCTCTGGCTGTCGGCACCCTACGGCTTCATCCGGCTGTCGGACGCCTACACCACCGGCAGCTCGATGATGCCGCAGAAGCGCAACCCCGACGC
>JBAVMB010000318.1:0-5527 GCA_049689615.1 Allostellaceae bacterium | reverse complement strand
TGCGCCGCGCGTCATCGACGCCGACATTGCCGGTGAAATGAATCAGCTGCTCGAAGGCGTGATCCAACGCGGCACCGGCCGTGCTGCGGCACTCGATCGTCCGGATGCTGGCAAAACCGGTACGACGCAGGATTTCCGCGACGCGCTGTTCGTCGGCTACACCGCCGATCTGGTCTGCGGTGTCTGGTTCGGCAACGACGACAATTCGCCGATGAAACGCGTCACCGGCGGGACGCTGCCGGCGCGTACGTGGCACGCCTTCATGGCGGATGCGACCAGCAACATGCCGGTGCGCGATCTGCCGGGACCGAGCGCGTTCGTCGCGGTCGACAATGCGTTCGGCCGTACGGCGCCGCCACCGCCGCCGCAGGGTGCCGCGCCGCCGCCGAACCGCCCGGGCATTCTCCAAAGCCTGATGAACGCGATCTTCGGTTCGCGGTGAGTTGGCCGCTCAGCCGCCGGTGGTGGGCACCAGCCGGCGATAGACGTCGCTCAGCACGACGGCGCCGAGGGCCGCAATCAAAAAGTCGGCCACGGTGCCGATCAGTCCGCGCAGGATGTAGAGGCCCATCGGCGTGATGGCCGCGTCGCCGATGCCGAAGCCGGCGAATACCGCTCCCATGATGATCTGCACGCCGAGCAGCAGCGGCGCGGTGGCGGAGAGCCAGCACAGGATGATGCGCCAGCCGTTGCCGCGCGTCACACGCCAGGCACCGTCAACACCGATCGGCCGGCCGGCGGCGGCGGCCGGATAGAGCACCGAGAGGCGTGCCATTGCCAGCAGCAAAGCCGCGACGGCCGCCAAATCTAGTGCGACGATGCCGATCTCGAGGCTGATGCTGCGATCGCCGACGATAGTGCCGGCGAACAGTATGGCGGCCAATACAACGCCGAGCGCGGCGTAAAGCGCGAAGGTATAGAGCAGGAAACGGCACCACGGCCCGAGCCAAGGACGATGGTCGGCGCCACCGAACAGCTGCACTTGGTACCAGCGTACGCCAAAGGCGTTGAGGCAAAGCGCGCCAGCGACCAGATCGACGAGGTCAGGCAGCGCCCGGAGCACGATGCTGTTTTGGCCAAAATCTGGCGGCAGTACGGCCGGTACGATCGAGACGCCGAGCAGGATCAAAAGTGGCAGCCAGCCGAGTTCGAGCACGCTGCCGAGTTGGCCGAAGACGGCACGATACGCGCCAACCGTCACGTCCGGGACGGGCACCTTCACGGTCGGCAGATCGGTCATCGGGAAGGCCCTCGGCAGCGCGGGGCCCAATCTATCGGCTAGCTGACGGCTTCGTCGAGAGCGTAACCGGCCGCGCGCACCGTGCGGATGACGTCGGTGCGGTCGCCGCCGTTGAGCGCCTTGCGCAGTCGGCGGATGTGGACGTCGACGGTGCGCAGCTCGACCTCGGCGTCGCGCCCCCAGACCGCGTCAAGTAACTGCTCGCGCGAGAACACGCGGCCGGGCCGTTCCATCAGGAAGCGCAGCAAACGGAACTCAGTCGGTCCTAGATGAATCGGCTTGCCGCCGCGCGCCACCTTGTGCGCTGACAAGTCGAGCTCGAGGTCGGAAAAGCGCAGCGTCTCCGCCGTTGATGCCGGCCGCGCGCGCCGGATGACCGCCCGCAGCCGCGCGATTAGTTCGTTGGGGCTGAACGGCTTGACGACGTAATCGTCGGCGCCGGAATCGAGGCCACGCACGCGATCGCCTTCCTCGCCGCGCGCGGTCAGCATGATGACCGGCAGGTCGCGCCACGCCGGCGTCCGCCGGATCTGGCGGCAGACTTCGATGCCAGAAACCCGCGGCAGCATCCAGTCGAGCAAAACCGCATCAGGTTTCGCTTCCTTGAGTTGCAGCAGCGCTTCCTCGCCGTCGTGCGCAGCGCTGACCGCGAAACCTTCCTTTTCGAGGTTGTAGCGCAGCAGCGTCAGCAGCGCCGTCTCGTCTTCGACAACCAGAACCGCCGGCCGCATCAGGCTTGATCCTCACCGAGGTCGCCGACATCGGCGGCATCTGCGTTGGGCGCCAGCGCCAGGCTGGTGCGGTCGCGTTTCGGCCGCACCTGGGCGAGCGGTGTGCCGTGCACCAGAAAGTAGAGCGTCTCGGCGATGTTGGTGGCGTGGTCGCCGATGCGCTCGAGATTCTTCGCCATGAACAAGAGGTGCGTGCAGGCGGTGATGTTACGCGGATCCTCGATCATGTAGGTCAGGAGTTCGCGGAAGAGGCTGGTGTAGAGATCGTCCATCTCCTCGTCGCGCAGCCACACCGCCAGCGCCTTGTCGGCGTCGCGCTCGACGAAGGCATCGAGGATGTCCTTGATCATGCCGCTGCCCAGCCGGCCCATGCGCGGAATGCCTGATACCGGCTTCACCGCCGGCGTCTGGTTGAGTGCGATGGCGCGTTTGGCGACGTTGGCGGCGTAGTCGGCGATGCGCTCGAGGTCCGATGCGATCTTGAGACCGGCGACAATCTGGCGCAGATCGCGGGCCAGCGGCTGGCGCAGCGCCAGCAAGCGCACAACCAGGCTTTCGACTTCGCGCTCGAGCTCGTCGACGCGCGCATCCGACTTGACGACCCGCGCCGCCAGCTCGCTGTCGCGCTTTGCCACCGCTTCGATTGCCGCGGCGAGTTGGCTTTCGGCCATGCCGCCCATCTCGGCGATGATGTTGTCGAGCCGCTGGAGTTCCTGGTCGTAGCTCTTGATGATGTGTTCGGAAACCATGTCTCGTCCGTTCCTCAGCCGAAGCGCCCGGTGATGTAGTCTTCGGTCTGGCGCTCCTTGGGATGGGTGAAGATGGTCTCGGTCGTATCGAATTCGACCATCTGCCCCAGGTACATGAACGCCGTGTAGTCCGAGCTGCGCGCCGCTTGCTGCATATTGTGCGTGACGATCACGATGCAATAGTCGGACTTGAGATCGGCGATCAGCTCTTCGATGCGTTGCGTCGAGATCGGATCGAGCGCCGACGCCGGCTCGTCGAGCAGCAGGATTTCGGGTTTGACCGCGATCGCGCGGGCGATGCACAGGCGCTGCTGCTGGCCGCCCGATAATGACAAGCCGCTCTCGCGCAGCTTGTCCTTCACCTCGTCCCACAACGCCGCGCGCCGGAGCGCCTCTTCGACGCGCTCGTCGAGGTCGCGCGCACCCGGCCGCTCGTACAAGCGGATTCCGAAGGCGACGTTGTCGTAGATCGACATTGGAAACGGCGTCGGCTTCTGGAACACCATGCCGATGCGCGCGCGCAGCAGGTTCAAATCCTGGCGCGGATCGAGGATGTCCTGGCCGTCGACCAACACCTCGCCGGTGGCGCGCTGATCAGGATAGAGCTCGTAGATGCGGTTGAGGACGCGCAGCAGCGTCGACTTACCGCAACCCGACGGGCCAATGAAGGCAGTGACGCGCTTGTCGTGCAGCGTCAGGTTGATGCCTTTGAGCGCCTCGTAGGTCTTGTAATAGAAGCGCAGGTCCTTGATCTGGACCTTCGGCTGCGCCTGGTCCTTGGCCTCGACGGTCGGGGTCGCGGTGGGCGTGTCCACGACGGGCATTTGTATCAGATGCGGGCGCGTCCGGCTGGGGGTTTCGATGGGCTGGATTTCGTAGGTCATTTGCCGAAGCTGCTCCAGTTGGCGACCATTCGTGCGACAATGTTGAGCGCGAGGATCGCGAGAGTGATGAGCAACGCGCCGCCCCAGGCAAGCAGCTGCCAATCGGCATAGGGGCTAAGCGCGAACTGAAAGATGACCACTGGCAAGTTGGCCATCGGCGCGTTCATGTTGCTGCTCCAGAACTGGTTGTTGAGCGCGGTGAACAACAACGGCGCCGATTCGCCGGCAATGCGCGCGACGCCGAGCATCACGCCGGTCAACATGCCCTGCATGGCGGCGCGATAAACCACCATCACGATGACCTTCCACTGCGGCGCGCCGAGCGCCACGGCTGCCTCGCGCAGGCTGGCCGGTACCAGCGTCAACATGTTCTCGGTGGTGCGCACCACCACCGGCACCAAGATGATCGCCAGCGTTGCTGCGCCCGCCCAGGCCGAGAAATGACCCATGCGGACCACCATCACCTCGTAGACGAAGAGGCCGATGACGATCGACGGCGCCGACAGCAGGATGTCGTTGATGAAACGCACCGCGTGGGCCAGGCGCGAGCCGCGCGCGAACTCGGCGAGGAAAGTGCCGGTCAGGATGCCGATCGGCGCGCCGACCAGCGTGCCGACCATGGTCATCATGAAACTGCCGTAGATCGCATTGAGCAGACCGCCGACATTGCCGGGTGCCGGAGTGTTCTTGGTGAAGAAATCGGCCGACAACGCCGGCAGGCCGTGCCGCAACAGCGACCACAGGATCAGGAACAGCACGATCAAGCCGGTCGCGGTCGCCAGCAGCGATAGCGACATGATGGTGAAATTGGCCGCGCGACGGCGCGCATAGATGCTGATCATGCGCCCTCCTTCGCCGAGAGGCGCCACAGCATGAAGTTGGCGATGGCCAGGACGATAAAGGTGATGACGAAAAGGATCAGGCCGAGCGCGATCTGCGACGAGGTGTAAATATCGCTCACCGCCTCGGTGAACTCGTTGGCCAGCGTCGCCGAAATCGTCGTGCCCGGCGCCAGCAGCGACGCGCGGATATGGTGGGCATTGCCGATGACGAAGGTCACCGCCATGGTCTCGCCCAATGCGCGGCCGAGCCCCAACATCACGCCGCCGACGATGCCAACGCGCGAATGCGGAATGACGATCGAGCGCACGACCTCGGCGGTGGTCGCGCCCATGCCGTAGGCGCTTTCGCGCAGCATCGCTGGCACGGTCAGGAACACGTCGCGGGTCACCGCCGCGATGAACGGCAGCACCATCACCGCCAGGATCAGTCCGGCGGTCAGCACGCCCAGGCCATAGGGCGGACCCTGGAACAACGCGCCGAGGATCGGAATGTTGCCGAGCGTGTCGATCAGGAACGGCTGCAACGTCGTTTGCAGCACCGGCGCTACCACGAACAGGCCCCAGACGCCGTAGATGATGCTGGGAATCGCCGCCAACAACTCGACCAGCATGCCGATCGGCCGGCGCAGGAGCGGTGGACAAAGCTCGGTGAGGAAGATGGCGATGCCGATAGCCACCGGCACCGCTATCAGCATGGCGATCACGGCGGTAATCACAGTGCCGTAAATCGCCGGCAGCGCGCCAAAGGTGTCTTTGACGGGGTTCCAGGCCTCGCTCACCAGGAAATCGAGGCCGAACTTGCGGAAGGCTGGCATGGCGCCCGACGCTAGCGAGAGCACCACCGCGCCGAGCAACACCAGAACGCCGATGGCGAAGGCTTGGGTTAGGCCGCGGAAGAGGGTGTCGCCCAGACGCTGACGCCGCATGGCATGGGGCGCGAGCCCCACGGCGGCGGCTGCCGGCGGGCCGTGCAAACGAGCCTCCACGCTGTTCTCCGTGCTCCCAGTCTTTTGGTCCGACAGGGTTACGCGCCTTTCATTGCGCTTTTATGACAGCCGGAACAAATCGCACGGTCTTGATC
>JBAVMB010000317.1:0-4748 GCA_049689615.1 Allostellaceae bacterium | reverse complement strand
TTTCGCGCTGTCGCCCGCCTGTGGGGGGCGATAGTCGTTTATGGTGCCGCCGCGGTACGGGAGTGGCGCGTGGCGTCGACTGTGCTCCGATGGTACGGATCGAAGCGAGAGAATGAATGCGCGTGCTGGTGGCGGCCGGCGCATTCGTCTTGGCGGCAAGGCTTTGCAGCCGTGATCGCGGCGTAACGCTGATTGGCACGCCACTGCGGCGCTCTGTCACCGCGCACGACTTCCGTTCTATCCTGAGCAGCAACACGATTTCCTGGGGGCCTGCATGGTTTGGCTTCAGCTTGCCGTCATCCTGGTGCTGATCCTGCTCAATGGGTTCTTCGCCATGGCCGAGCTCGCCATCGTTTCGGCGCGGCGCGTCCGGTTGCAAGCCGCCATCGACGCGGGCCGCAGCGGCGCACGTCTGGCGTTGTCGCTCAAGAGCGATCTCGGTCGGTTCCTGTCGACGATCCAGATCGGCATCACGGTGATCGGCGTGCTCGTCGGTGTGTTCGGCGGCGCGACGCTCGCGGACGATCTGGCACACGCGTTCGAAAACGATCAGGGCTGGGCGGGCATCCACGCGCACGCGCTTGCGGTCGCAATCATCACCGCGGCGATCTCGTTCGTGACGCTGATCTTCGGCGAGCTGACGCCGAAGCGCATCGCGCTGCGCCGACCCGAAGCGATGGCGTCGCGCGTTGCGTTTCTGTTGATGATGCTGTCGCGGATTGCGGTGCCGCTTGAGTGGCTGTTGAGCCGCACGTCCGATTTGGTCCTCAAGGTGCTGCCACTGCCGCCGGCCGAACCCGCCGCGCCGACCGAACAGGAGATCGCCTATCTGCTGCGTGAATCCGCTGCCGCCGGCCATTTCGAGGCGGCCGAGCATGCCATCATTCAGATGGCGCTTCGCCTCGGTGACCGGCTGCTTGGTGCCGTCATGACGCCGCGGACCGAGGTCGAAGGGCTCGATCTCGGCGATCCCGTCACCGAGAACCGGCGCAAGATCGTCCGCAGCGACTTTTCGCGCTTTCCGGTGTTCGAGGGCGAGCCGCGCCATCTCGTCGGCGTCACGCAGGTCAAGGATGTGCTGACCCAGTTACTGTCTGACACGCCGTTCGATCTGCACGCGGTCATGAAGCCGCCAGTATTTCTGCCCGAAACCGTCACCGCGCTGCATGCGCTCGAATTGTTCCGGCGCACGGGCGCGCCGATGCTGTTCGTCGTCAACGAATACGGAGATTGGCAGGGCATCGTCACGCTGCACGACATCCTGCAGGCACTGGTCGGCGACATCGTCTTTCGTGGCGAGAAGCCGGCGTCGCCGATCGTGCGCCGCGACGATGGCAGCCTCGAAGTCGAAGGCTTGGTCGGCGTGGACGAAGTCCGCGATTTGGTGCCGTTGCCGGTTTTGGCCGGCGAGAGAAGGGGCGCGTTCCATACCGTCGGCGGGCTGGTGATGGCGCGACTCAATCGCATCCCGCAAATTGGCGACAAGGTGCGCTGCGGCGGCTTCCGTCTCGAAGTGCTGGCGATGGACGGAAGGCGCGTGGATCGCGTGCTGATCGTGCCGTCGCCAAAAGCCAAGGCGCGCCAGAGCGCTGCGGGGTAGGGACCATGCCGGAAAAGGAACCCGAGCAGATTACGATCATGCGGCAGCTCGTCGAGCTGTCGGCTGAGCGCTCTTATATGAACGCGGAGCGCACGCTGTCGGTTTGGGTCCGTACGGCCCTGGGGCTGATGATCCTCGGCGTTGCGGTCGATCGGTTTGGCTTGGTCGTCGTCTCGCTTCCGACAAGCGCGGAACGGACCGGCCATTATTCGAACGCGATTTCGAATTGGGTCGGTATCGCGCTGGTGGCGCTCGGCGTCGCCATGGTCGTCACAACCGGCGTGCGTTTCTATGCCTATGCTGTCGCCTACCGGCGTCAGCATCAGCCGCCCTATTACCACAATCCCATTCTCGGCCCGTTCTTCGCCTTGATGGCGGCAATCTTCGGCGTGGCTGTGCTCGTCATCCTGGTCGCCATCGCGCGCTGAACTTTGCGTTGCCTTGCCTGTCCGTGGCCCAGCCTTTAGGGTTCGCCGCAATGATAAGAAGATAAGGGAGGACGTTATGCGGCTTCTCGTGCGCGCGCTCGCGTCGGCTTTCTTCTTGGCCATGTTGCTGGCGCCGCCAGCGAATGCGGCGAACACCTACGACATCCCCGTCATCGCCTCGCTCACTGGCGGCGGCGCATTTCTCGGCCAGGAAGAGCAGCAGGCGATCCAGATTCTCGAGAAGCTGGTCAATCAAACCGGCGGCATTCACGGCCGCCAGGTGAACTTCGTCTTCCACGATGATCAATCATCGCCGCAGCAGTCGGTGCAGCTTGCGAACCAGGTATTGGCGGCCAAGCCGATCGTCGTCCTCGGCACGACGCTGGTTGCGGGCTGCAACGCCATGGGTCCGCTGATGCAGAACGGCCCGGTGATGTACTGCTTCTCGCCGGGTATCCATCCGCCCGCGGGCGGCTACGTCTTCACCGGCGGCGTTTCGACCTTCGACCAGGCGCAGGCGCTGGTGAATTATTTCCGCGGCCGCGGCTGGACGCGCCTGGCGCTGATGACATCGACCGATGCTACCGGCCAGGACGCCGACAAGGGCTTCGAGCAGTTGCTGACGCGGCCCGAGAACAAGGGCATCAGCATCGTCGCGCATCCGCATTTCAATCCGACCGACGTCAGTGTCAGCGCCCAAATCGAGGAGATCAAAGCGGCCAAGCCGCAGGCCTTCATCGGCTGGGCCACCGGCGCGCCGTCGGCGACGATCTTCCGCGGTGCGGTGCAGGGCGGCTTGACCGTGCCGATGGGCAGTACCGGCGGCAACATGACCTATGCGCAGATGCATCGCTTCGCCGCCTTCCTGCCGCACGAGCTTTATCTGCCGTCGTCGGTCTGGGCGGTGCGCGGCGATCCGCGCGTCGAGCTCGATCCGGCGGTGGCGGCAAAGCAGAAGGAATATTTCGCCGCGTTCGCCGCCGCCGATGCCAAACCGGATGAAGGCTCGATCCTCGGCTGGGATCCGGCGACTATCGTCGTCGATGCGCTACGGAAGCTGCCGCCGAACGCCACGGCGGAGCAACTGCGCGATTACCTGCTCAAGGTGAAGGGCATCGCCGGCGTCAACGGCGTCTATGATTTCGACGCCTCGCCGCAGCGCGGGCTGACGCTCAACAACATCATCGTCTCGGTGTGGGACGCCAAGGCTGATACCTGGAAGGTGATGGCTGCGCCGACGGGCATTCCGCTCAAGTGACTCTCCTCCGCCTGTGCCGCCTCGACGAAATCGCCGACGACGTGCCGCTGCGCGTTGAGGCGGCGGGCATGGTCTATGCCGTAGCAAAATCGAACGGCGAAATCTTCGTTCTCGCTGATCAGTGCACGCACGGTCCGGGCAAGCTGTCGGAGGGCACGGTGTTCGGTCGCGAACTCGAGTGTCCCTTCCACCAGGGCCGCTTCGATCTGTTCAGCGGCCGGCCGACTTATCCGCCCTGCACCGATGCGGTGCGCACCTGGACAGCGACGGTGAAAGCGGGCGAAATATTCATTGACCCCGACGAGCCCGCCAAAGCGGGCTGAAGGAGGCGCGATGAAACGCATCGCCATCAGCATGGGTGATCCGGCCGGCATCGGCCCGGAAATCGCGTTAAAGGCGGCGCTCGATCCGCGCGTGACGCGCCTGTGCCGGCCGCTGCTGGTCGGCGATCCACGGGTGCTGGCGATTCACGCCAAAGCAGCCGGGCTCGTGCCCAAGGTCAAGGCGTTCGCCGGCGCGGCTGCCGTTGATTGGACTGGCGACGACGTCAAACTATTGGCGCTCGACCTGTTGCACGGTGGCACGGTCGCGTTCGGCACGGTCAGCGAGATGCACGGCCGCGCGTCATTGGCTTCGGCCAAGGCCGCGATCGACGCTGCCCTTGCGGGAGCGGTTGATGCCGTCATCGCGGCGCCGCAAACCGAAGGTGCGATCAAGGCGGCGGGAATCGAATTCGATGGCTATCCGAGCTTTGTCGCGCGCTGCACCGGCACGCCGATCGACGATGCGTTCCTGATGATCTGCTTCGATGACAAGCGCATTGCGCACGTCACGCTGCATGTCAGCCTGGCGCGCGCGATTTCGCTGGTCACCAAGGAGCGCGTCGGCCGCGCGCTTGCCGCAGTCGACCGCGCGCTGCGGCAGATGGGAATCGCCCGGCCAAAGATCGCGGTGTCCGGCCTCAATCCGCACGCCGGCGAGGGGGGTCTTTTCGGCCAGGAAGAGATCGACATCATCGTGCCGGCGATTGCCGCCGCGAAGGCATCGGGCATATCGGCCGAAGGTCCGTTTCCTGCCGACCTGATGTTTCACCGCACCGGCTACGACGCGTTCTTGGTGATGATCCACGACCAGGGCCACATCGTCGCCAAACTGCTCGGGCGCAATCGCGCCGCCGGCCTCACTATCGGCACGCCGGTGCTGTTCTCGTCGGTGGCACACGGATCGGCGCTCGACATCGCCGGCCAGGGCAAAGCGAGCCACGCCGCGATTGTCGAAGCGGTCGAACGGCTCGTCGGTGCCGCGCAGGCCAAGGCGGCGTGAGCGGTCGCGTGCCCGGCTAGACGTTGCTGCGCCTGAAGGCGTGCAGACGCTCGGCGCCTTGCCAGATCTCAAAGCCGTCGAATCGCTCGCGCGACCGTTCGATCAGCGCGTAGCCCTGTTCGATCGCGCGCGCCAATTC
>JBAVMB010000316.1:0-2347 GCA_049689615.1 Allostellaceae bacterium | reverse complement strand
CCGCCGTTACCGGATCTGGACGGGATTGACCTGGTTGACCGATTGGCCGCCGGGCACCGCAATGTTCTGGCTCTGCGGCGGCTTCATCTCGTCCCAGAGGACGATGCCGGGCTGCGATTGCGCACCGGACATCAACGGCAATGCCAACGCGGCGCCCGAGCCGCGCTGCTCCGCCAGAACCTGCTGCGACACCGGCTCGACCAACGGCGCCGCATCCGACGCGGCGCCGCCACTGCGCGCCTGCATCGTCGCCGGCAGGTCGAACGCGATTTCGATCGTGCCGGCAGTATCGCCTGCGCGCGCCGGCAACGCCTGACCGATCACAAAGCCGAAAGCCAGCGACGCTATCGCGGCGCTCCAACCCCAGGCTTCGAAACCTCCCGTTCGATTTTTTATACGGCCTCTATGCATAGTCCATTCTCGTTCAGTGGTGGTTCCAGTTGTTCATGTGGATGTTGTTCATGATCTGGAAGTTGGTCGTGACGTGTTGAACTGCGTTCTGGAAGCCTTGGGTCGAGACGTTGATCGTCGTGACCGACTGGACGGACTGATTGTTCGCCGAATTCTGTACCAGCGTCTGGATTCCGCTATTGTTGACGTTCGTCACCAGCTTGGTCTCGCCGCCGTTGGCAACGGTCGTCACGTTGAAGCCGTTGGCCGGTAGCTGCGTCACCTCAACCGGTGGCCCGCCGTTCGTCGTCATGGTGAAGTGGTTCTGCACCTGGTTGACCTGGATGTCGTTGGTCACCAGGCCATCGACCATGTGCTTGATCTCCATGCCGAAATTGACCAACGCACCGTTCGGCATATAGAAACCGCCGCGCTCCTTGTCGAGCTCGGAAGCGGTCAGCACCTTGTCGCCGGCGAAAGCGGCCAGCAACTCGCGCGCTTCGTGCGCATAGGCCGGCAACGGCGCAAGCACGATCGGCGCGGCCGTACTCACCATGACCGCACCCAGGGCAACCACGCTAACACCCATCCGGAAAGCACGCTTGCGACTGATCTGGGTGTCACGCGCCGGATGTGCCATCTGTGAGTCCCCTTGTTGTTAGCGTTTGGCCTAGAAAGTGTTACGTGTTGGCAACGAGAGCAGGAACGTCGCCAAGTTCGTCGTGTTGCGCGCCGTGTCGATCGGCGCCCGCGGCTGTACGGTCCAATCCGAATCGCGGTTGAACGTCGCGCGGGCTTCCTGAACCCGGTCGAGAACGACGAAGAAGATTCCGTTCCACTGCTTCTGGAAGTCTTCGGTCGACATCGCCCGGGTGCCGGATGCCGGATCCGCCAGCAGCACGCGTCCGCCGCGGACGCCTTCGACGATGACGAAATGCAGATAGCCTTCGCGGTTCACCAGCACGAGCGCCGGGACGTCCGCCTTGACCAGGCGATCGAGCGACGAACGGAAGCCGTTCGACGGAATGTCGTGGCGCGCGAGATATTGCTGCATGTCGAACATGGAGAAGCCTTGACGCTTGATCTTCTCCTTGTCGCCGTGCTCCCACATGTCGGCGAAGACGGTCGTCTCTTTCGTCGGCATGTTGTAGTGATAGGTCAGCAGCGTCGCGAGCGCCGCCGAGCCGCAGCTGAAATCGTATTTCTGACGGATGACGCTGCGGAACTTGAGCTCCTGCAGCGTCGTCAGATGGACGTGATAGGTGCCGCCGGTGTCGGTGTAGCTCAACTCGCCGGCCGAGGCCGGCCGCGTCGCGCCGCCAACGCCAATGAGGACGGCGAGCCCTACCGCGCCGAGCGCGTGGGTGAATCCGAACCGCTTGCCGACCATCATCGTCTCCGCGCGTTACCGTCGTTCTGCCGCACCGTTCTCAGTGCAGGCTGATGTTCACGACCACTTCGGTCTGAATGACGTTGTTGTTGCCGGTGTTCTGCACCGCCGTCGCGATACCCGTGGCGCTGCCGAAGCCGCCGAAGCTGTTCGAGCTCAGGTTGTCGCCGACGTTGATGCCGTTCACCGAAGCGACCTGGCTCGCATCGATCGTCTGATCGGTAGCCGTGCCGCCGCGTTGCGCCGCGAGCTCGTTGACGCCGACGCTCTGGCCATTGCCGAGAATCGAACCGAGTTCCTCGGCCCGTACCGGGACCGTGAAGCTTGCCGCCACCAGAACCGCCGCCAGCACGAAGGAAGAAACCGCTTGGACCGTCTTCATGGGTCTTCTCTCCTTATTGGGTCTTCTTGAACGTGGTCCCCAGGGTCGTGAAACCCTGGGGACGCACCATTCAAGCCACGCCGCGACTAGTTGTGGATGATCGCCGCGACCGTGTTGGACGACTGCAACAGCGAGTTGTTGCCGTTGTTCTGGCTGATGTTCATCAAACCCGTGCCGCCAACGCT
>JBAVMB010000315.1:0-1829 GCA_049689615.1 Allostellaceae bacterium | reverse complement strand
CACCATCAGGCTGGCGCCGAGCAGTGCGGCGCCGGTGCGGTCGAGTCGCGACGCCGGCAGCCGGCCGAGTCCCATCACCAGATAGGTGCCGGCGAGAATAAGTAGGGCGGTGATCATCGGCTCGGGCGTCGGTTTCGGCGGCGGAATCGCGGCAGGAGCGCGGCGGTTTTGCGGCAAATAGAGAATCGCAGCGCGATCTTCGCAAATGCCGCACGTCGCCGCCATCATGCTGTGGTAGAAGCATCGCCGGAACGGCGGATTTTCGATGGCGCGTCCCGACAAAGACGAATCGCGCGGCGACCGGCGCCCGCGCGGGTCGCGGAAGCCGTCACGGCAGAATTTCAGGCGGTGGCTGCTTTTTGCGGCGTTGTGGGCGTTCCTCGCCGGCGTCGGCGCGCTCGCCTATTTCGCGCTGACGCTGCCCAGCACCGACCAGCTTACGGCCGCCCAGCGCCAGCCTTCGGTCACCATTCTGGCGGACGACGGTTCGCTGGTCGCGACCTTCGGCGAGCTCTTCGGCGAGCCGTTGCGTCTGCGTGAGATGCCGCACTACCTGCCTGAGGCGGTGATCGCCACCGAGGATCGCCGCTTCTACCACCATTTCGGCATCGATCTGATCGGCATGACGCGCGCGCTGTTCGCCGATCTGCGCGCCGGCCACATCGTCCAGGGCGGGAGCACCATCACGCAGCAACTGGCGAAGAATCTGTTCCTCACACCTGACCGGACGATCGGACGCAAAATTCGCGAAACCATGCTCGCGCTGTGGCTCGAGCATCAATTCACCAAGAACCAGATTCTCGAGCTCTACCTCAACCGAGTCTATCTTGGCGCCGGCACCTACGGCGTCGATGCCGCGGCGCACCGCTATTTCAACAAATCGGCGCGCGACATAACGCTCTACGAGGCGGCGGTGATCGCCGGCCTGCTCAAGGCGCCGTCGCGATTCAGTCCAGTGAATGATCGCGCCTTGGCCGCCGACCGCGCCGACCAGGTGCTGCAGAACATGGTCGAGGCGGGCTACATCACCGCCGCGCAGGCACGCGCCACCGAACGCCAAAAGAGCCAGCTCGCCGAGGCCGGCCGTGCGCCGCCGGGTAGCCGCTATTTCGCCGACTGGGTCGCCAGCCAGATCGGCAGCTTCGCCGATATAAACGGCCACGACGTTATCGTCACCACCACGCTCGATCCCAAGATGCAGGCTTATGCCGAGCGCGCGGTGGCGAGTACGCTCGCTGCCGACGGTACCGCCGATCACGTGACGCAGGGTGCACTCGTCGCCATGTCGTCCGACGGCGCAATCCGCGCGATGGTTGGCGGCAGCAACTACAACGAAAGCCAGTTCAATCGCGCCACCCAGGCGGAACGTCAGCCAGGTTCGAGCTTCAAGCCTTTCGTTTATCTCGCGGCGCTCGAACGCGGCATCAAGCCGACCGACATCTTCAACGATGCGCCGGTCCGTATCGGTAACTGGGAGCCGCACAATTACGAGAACACCTATCGCGGCAACGTCACCGTCGCCGACGCCATCGCCTATTCGATCAACACGGTCGCGGCGCAGGTGATCGAGCGCGTCGGTGCCGGCAATGTTATCGCCGTCGCGCGCCAACTCGGCATCACCACGCCGCTACCAGACGATGACAGCCTGGCGCTCGGCACCGGTAGCGTCACGCTCATGGAGCTCACCGCCGCCTACGCCGCCTTCGCCAGCGACGGCATCGCCGCCTGGCCGCACGCGGTGCTCGAAATCCGCGACACGCATGGCAACGTGCTCTACCAGCGCTCAGGCTCGGGTGCGCCACGCGTCATCGACGCCGACATTGCCGGTG
>JBAVMB010000314.1:0-1985 GCA_049689615.1 Allostellaceae bacterium | reverse complement strand
ACGGCATTCCGTTCAATGTGGTCTACGGACCGCGCACGCCGCAAGGTGTGGTCCTGCCCGAAATCCTGACCCCGGACACGGTTTTGAACGGCCTCGCCCGGGCTGAAGGCGCGTCCACAGCGCCGGCAGCGGCATCCGCCGCCGCGCGGGGTGGATGATTTTTGGTGCGGGCCGGTCTATGGTGCGGCCCCGCAATCGCCCCAACTCAGAACAGGAGAGGCAATGACCATCAAGGTTGGCGACAAGATTCCGTCGGTCAAGCTGATGACCATGACCGCGGACGGACCCAAACCCATCACTACCGACGATATCTTCAAGGGCAAGAAAGTCGTCTTGTTCGCACTGCCTGGCGCCTTCACGCCCACCTGTTCCGCCAAGCACCTGCCTGGCTTCGTCGAGAAATATGCGGCGCTGAAGGGCAAGGGCGTCGATACCGTCGCCTGCCTGTCCGTCAATGACGCCTTCGTCATGGGCGCCTGGGGCAAGGACCAGAAAGTCGGCGACAAGGTTCTGATGCTGGCGGACGGCAGCGGCGACTTCACAAAGGCGGTCGGGCTCGAACTCGATCTCACCGATCGCGGCCTCGGCAAGCGTTCGCAGCGCTATGCCATGGTGGTCGACAACGGCGTCGTCCGCACGCTCAACGTCGAGGCGCCCGGCGCGTTCGAGGTTTCAAGCGCCGACGCGATGCTGAAGGCGCTCTAGGCCGGATCGTCGGCGGCGCGGCGCGCCTCGGCGATTGCAGCGCGCGCCAGGGCGTCGGCGCGTTCGTTCTCCGAATGGCCGGCGTGGCCGCGGATCCAGCGCCACGTAACATTGTGGCGTTCGAGCGCGGCCTCCAGCCGCCGCCACAGATCGACATTCTTCACCGGTTTCTTGTCCGCGGTTTTCCAGCCACGCGCCTTCCAACGCGGTAACCATTCGGTGATGCCGTCGTGAACGTAGCGGCTGTCGGTATGGACGATCGCAGTCACGCCGCGTTTCAATTGTTCGAGTGCGGCGATCGCCGCCATCAGCTCCATGCGGTTGTTGGTCGTGGCAGGCTCGAAGCCGGACAGTTCCTTTTCGACGCCGTCGTAGCGCAGCAATGCGCCCCAGCCACCCGGACCAGGATTGCCGCTGCACGCGCCGTCGGTAAAGATTTCGACGACGCTGCCAGTCACGGATCGAATCCGTAGGCGGCCGGGCTTGTGACGCCGCGGTGAAAGCGTAGCTTCTGCAGATATTCGAGCGGGTTCTTCGGCCGCACGAAAGCGCCGGGCGCCTGGTGCAGACGGTCGTAAAGGCGCGTCAGCAAGAAGCGTATGGCGCTGCCGCGTGCTAGCAGTGGCAGGGCCTCGATTTCGGCATTCGACAGCGGCCGCGTCGCCCGGTACTTCGCCAGCAGCAGCTTGGCCTTGGTGACATTGAAGCTGCCGTCGCTCTCGAAGCACCAAGCGTTGAGGCAGATCGCCAAGTCGTAGGCGTAGAAATCCGTGCAGGCGAAATAGAAGTCGATTAGGCCTGAAACCGCTTCGCCGCGGAAGAAGACGTTGTCCGGAAAGAGATCGGCGTGAATGATGCCGCGCGGCAAATCGTGCGGCCACAGCCGGCGCAGTTCGGCAAGTTCCGTGCGCAGCTCTTCGGCCAAGCCGGCCTTGACCTCGTCGGCGCGCGCGGCGCAAGCGCCGTAAAGCCGCTCCCAACCGGTGAGCGACAGATCGTTGGTGCGGTTCGACGGAAAGTTGGCGCCGGCGTAATGCAGCTGCGCCAGCGCGCCGCCGAGAGCGGCGCAATGGTACGGATGGATGCGGCGCGGCCACATGCCGTCGAGGAAGCTGACGATCGCCGCCGGCCGGCCACACAGCTTGCGCAGTGCTCCGCCGTCGCGGCCGTGGATCGGCGTCGGGCAGGGGATACGGTGCTTCGCTAGGTGCTCCATCAGCGCCAGGAAGAAGGGCAGATCGGCCGGTGCGGCGCGCTTTTCGTAGAGCGTCAGGATGTAG
>JBAVMB010000313.1:0-5742 GCA_049689615.1 Allostellaceae bacterium | reverse complement strand
CCAACGATGCGCTCGATGTCGGCCTCGCCCAGCGCCGCCGGCGCGGGCCAGCCGTCGGCGAATGGGAACGGCGACGGCGCCACGGTCTGCCATGCGCCATCCTGCGGCTGCAGTGGCGCGCCGCCCTCCCATGGCTTTTTCGTCGAGCCTTTGCGTCCCGCATGTGCCAGTTGAATGCCGATCGCTGCCCCGCCCCAACGTTTCGCCGATTGCACCACGCGGCGCAGCGCGGCCTCGCAGGCGTCCGAATAAAGACCTAGGCAACCGAGCGTGATCCGGCCAATCGGTTCGACGTTAGTCATTTCGATCATCATCAGGCCGGCGCCCGACATCGCCATCGTCGGCACGTGCGCCATGTGCCAATCGGATGCGACGCCGTCGTCGGCGCTGTACTGGCACATCGGCGAGACAACGATCCGGTTCTTGAGCGCGAGTGCGCGCAGGTTGAACGGCGAGAACAGCTTGCTGGCCATCACACAGAGCCTTTCATGGACGATCGCGGCGCCGCGTGACTGCGGCGCGTGGGAGCGATATCGAGTGGGCGTTGGGCTGAATGCCAAATATGAATCGCCCCGCCTGCGCTGTGGAGGAAAGGGGTGCAGGCGGGGCGGACCCAGGGGTATCTGCCCGCTAAGGGGGGTTGAAGCGGGCCGGCAGCCTTGCAGCTGTCCGTGGCCATTTGGGTCCAGCCTCCCGCGACGGCCAAGTTAAATTCCGTTCATCTTGAACGCGAAGAAGTGTCCGACGCTGCTACCGGCGCTTGCGTGTGCCGCCGCCATTGAATCGTTCGGCGATGCGCTTCGCGACGCGGGCACTGACGAACGGCGTAACGTTGCCGCCGAGCATGCCGATTTCCTTCACGAACCGCGACGAGATGAATTGGAAGCGATCGGACGCCATCAGGAACAGCGTCTCGACGTCGGAGTTAATACGGCTGTTCATACCAGCCATCTGAAATTCGTATTCGAAGTCCGACACCGCGCGCAGGCCGCGAATGATGACCGAGGCGCCGTTGTCGACGGCGAACTGCATCAGCAGCGTGCCGAACGGTTTCACCGCGATGCGCTTGCGCGCCTCGGCGGGCAGATGCTCGATCTCGGCCTTGACGATGGCGACGCGTTCCTCGGTGGAGAACAGTGGTCCTTTGCCTGCGTTACGTGCGACACCGACGACCAACCGATCGACGACCTTTGTTGCGCGGAGAATGATGTCAGTGTGGCCGTTGGTGATCGGATCGAATGTCCCCGGATAAACCCCGACGCGCGCCGCGCTCATTATTTACCCCCTGCCTCGCCGTCACTGTTCTCGCCGGTTTCCGCCAAATGCGCCACCGACACGACGCGTGCGCCCTCATCGAGCGTGAACACGCGCACGCCGCCGCTCCCCCTTCGCCGGATGCTGATATCCTGCACCGGCGTGCGGATCACCGTGCCTTCATTCGTCACCAGCATCAGCTGATCCTGGCCGCGCACCGGAAACACCGCGACTGTCGCCCCCTGGTTGCGGCTCGGTTTCATGTTCTCGATGCCCTGCCCGCCGCGGCCGGTGATGCGATAGTCGTAGGCCGAGCAGCGCTTGCCGAAGCCGCGTTCGGTAACCGTAAGCAGGAATTCCTCACGCGCAGCCATTTCGTTGAATTGCGTCTCGGTGATGGTCCCCGCCGCAGTCTCGTCGGCATCGGCGTCCTCGGCTTCCTCCTCGCCGTGCCGCCGCCGGTTCGCTTCTTTGATGTAGGCGTAGCGTAGCTCGGACTCGACATCCTCGTGCCGCAGAATCGACATCGAGAACACCTCGTCGCCCTTGGCGAGCTTGATGCCGCGCACGCCGACCGAGCCGCGGCTGGAAAAGACGCGCACGTCTTCGGCCGAGAAGCGGATGACCTTGCCGTTGCGCGTCGCCAACAGCACATCGTCGGACGCGGTGCAAATCGCCGCCGCGATAAGCCGGTCGTCCTTGTCGTCGCCCTCGAACTTCATCGCGATCTTGCCATTGGCCTTGACCTCTTCGAAATCGCCCAGCGCGTTACGGCGGACATAGCCGTGTGCAGTAGCAAAGACGATGGTCTTGCCTTCGATCTCCTGCGCGGTCTCGGGCAACGGCATGACGGTCGAGATGGTCTCTTTCTCGGAAAGGTTCGGCAGCAGATTGATCATCGCCTTGCCGCGCGATTGCGGCGTGCCGACCGGCAGCGTGTGCACCTTGATCTTGTAGACGCGCCCCGACGAGGTGAAGAACAACACCGGCGCGTGCGTCGAGGCGACGAAGACTTCGCTGACGAAATCCTCCTCGCGCACCGCCATGCCGGCGCGACCACGGCCGCCGCGACGCTGTGCGCGATACGTCGCCAGCGGCACGCGCTTAATGTAGCCCGCGTGGCTGACGGTGACGACCATGTCCTCGCGCTGGATCAGATCCTCGATGTTGGTCTCGGCAGCGGCGTCTTCGATCACGGTCTTGCGCGGCGTCACAAACTGCTCGCGCACGTCGCGCAGCTCTTTGCGCACAACATCGAGCAGCTTCGGCCGCGAACCCAGGATCTCGAGATGGCCGCGGATTTCTTCGGTCAGACCTTTGAGCTCTTCGGCGATCTTGTCGCGCTCCAGCCCGGTCAACCGTTGCAGGCGAAGGTCGAGGATCGCCTTGGCCTGCTCCTCGGAGAGTTTATAGGTGTTGTCCGACGCTAGGCGCGAACGCCCCTCTTCCTCGATCAGCGCCACCAGCGACGCCACCGACACCGCCGGCCATGACCGCGCCATCAACTGTGCTCGCGCCGTCTCGGGATCTTTCGCCTTACGAATGAGATCGATCACTGGATCGATATTCGCAACCGCAACGGCGAGGCCAAGCAACAGATGGGCGCGATCGCGCGCTTGGCCAAGCAGATAAATCGTGCGCTTGGTGACGACTTCCTCGCGGAAGGCGACGAAGGCGACAATCACGTCCTTCAGGTTCATCAACACCGGCCGACCGTTGTCGAGCGCCAGCATGTTGATGCCGAAAGTTTCCTGCAGCGGTGTGAACTTGTAGAGTTGGTTCAGCACGACCTCGCCCATGGCATCGCGCTTGAGCTCGACGACAACGCGCACGCCATGGCGGTCGCTTTCGTCACGCAGGTCGCTGATGCCGTCGATCTGTTTTTCGCGGCTGAGCTCGGCGATGCGTTCGACCAGGCGCGCCTTGTTCACCTGATACGGAATTTCGGTGATGACGATGGCTTCCCGCTCGCCACGCACCTCTTCGATCGTCGCCTTGCCGCGAATGACGATCGAGCCACGGCCGGTACGATAGGCGTCGACGATGCCGCCGCGGCCGAGGATAATTGCGCCAGTCGGGAAATCCGGGCCCGGCACCTTCGCCATCAGCGCTTCGATCGAAATCGCGTTGTCGTCGATATAGGCGATGCAGGCGTCAACCACTTCGCCGAGATTGTGCGTCGGGATGTTGGTCGCCATGCCGACGGCGATACCGGCGCCGCCGTTGACCAAAATATTGGGGAAACGCGCCGGCAGGACCTTGGGCTCCTGATGACGGGCGTCGTAATTCGGCTGGAAATCGACAGTCTCTTTGTCGATGTCGTCGAGCAGCGCGTCGGCGGCGCGCGACAGGCGCGCTTCGGTATAGCGCATCGCTGCTGGCGGATCGCCGTCCATCGAGCCGAAATTGCCCTGACCGTCGATCAGCGGCAGGCGCATCGAGAAATCCTGCGCCATGCGCACCATCGCGTCGTAGATGGCGCTGTCGCCGTGTGGATGGTAGTTACCCATCACGTAGCCGACGATATTCGCCGACTTGCGATAGGGCCGGTTCCAGTCGTTGCCGCCCTCCTTCATGCCATAAAGAATGCGGCGGTGGACCGGCTTGAGGCCGTCACGCACGTCCGGCAACGCGCGCGCCACGATCACGCTCATGGCGTAATCCAGGTACGAGCGGCGCATCTCCTCTTCGATGGAGACCGGCGCGATGTCGCTCGGCGGCGGTGGGCTCGGCGGTGTTGGGTTGGCGACCACGGTTTTGGCGCAGTTCTAAGGGCGTTTTCTCAAGCAAACGCTGGCGCAGCGCGCCAGCGTCCTAACATGAAAAATTGTACGTGATTTCAGGTTTGCGAACAACGCCAGCCGGCACCGTTTTCGCACTCGAATCGACAGGTTCTGTAAATATTTTTTATGTTATAAAAACAGCCGCCTATGTGTCACTTTAACAGTGATTTATGAGGGCATTTTTGTGCACAAAACCGAGTCGGTTCGGTGCCGATTTTTTTGCACCGCAAAAACAGCGAATCAACCCTTCGGCAGCGCGTTCACCTGCCGCTCCAGGCCCTGTCAACGTGCGTGGTTAGAACGGAATTTCGTCGTCGAGATCGGAGGATGCCGGCGTCTTGGCCTTGCCGCGTCCGGCAGCAGCCGGCGCTGCGCTCGGTTCGTCCGCGGCAACGCCGCCCTCGCCGCCCGAACGTGCGCCGTCGAGCATGGTGAGTTCGCCGCGGAATTTCTGCAGCACGACTTCGGTCGTGTATTTCTCCTGGCCCGATTGATCGGTCCATTTGCGCGTCTGCAGCGCACCTTCGAGATAAACCTTGGAGCCCTTTTTCAGGTATTTCTCGATGATATCGACCAAGCGATCGTTGAACACCACGACGCGGTGCCACTCGGTGCGTTCCTTGCGCTCGCCACTCGCCTTGTCGCGCCAGGATTCCGAGGTCGCCACCGACATATTGGCAACGCGGGTGCCGTCGTTGGTCGAGCGGATCTCGGGCTCGCGGCCGAGATTGCCGATCAGAATCACCTTGTTGACGCTTCCGGCCATCGCCTCGCTCCTTCCATTTTCCGCCGCCTTGTGAACCGCGGCGTGCTGGCCCATCTATGGGCTTCTGGCGCGGTTTGGCAAGCGTCCGCAGCCTAGAACACAATAGGAACATTGCCAAGTACGAAGCTCGTGCCGCATAGTGATCCGTCTTCTACGATTCGGGTGCCTCCCGCCATGCAGCAAATCCGTGTCCGCGGCGCCCGCGAACACAATCTGAAGAACGTCGACGTCGACATGCCGCGCGATAGCCTGGTGGTAATCACCGGCCTGTCGGGTTCGGGGAAGTCGTCGCTCGCATTCGACACGATCTATGCCGAAGGCCAACGGCGCTACGTCGAAAGCCTGTCGGCCTACGCGCGCCAATTCCTCGAATTGATGCAGAAACCCGACGTCGACCTGATCGAAGGCCTGTCGCCAGCAATCTCGATCGAGCAGAAGACCACCTCGCGCAACCCACGTTCGACCGTCGGCACCGTCACCGAAATCTACGACTACATGCGGCTGTTGTGGGCGCGCATCGGCGTGCCCTATTCGCCCGCCACCGGCCTGCCGATCGAGAGCCAGACCGTGTCACAGATGGTCGACCGCGTCATGGCGATGCCGGAAGGCACACGACTGCTTCTGCTGGCGCCGATCGTGCGCGGCCGCAAGGGCGAATATCGTAAGGATCTGCTCGAGCTGCAGAAGCGCGGATTCCAACGCGTCAAAGTCGACGGAAAAATGTATGACATCGATGCCGCACCGTCGCTCGACAAGAAGCTCAAGCACGATATCGAAGTCGTGGTCGACCGCATCGTCGTGCGCAAGGATCTCGGCAATCGCGTCGCCGACAGTCTCGAAACCGCACTCAAGCTCGCCGACGGCATCGCCATCGCCGAGGACGCCGACAGCGGCAAGCAGACGATCTTCTCGGCCAAATTCGCGTGTCCGGTTTCGGGC
>JBAVMB010000312.1:0-1762 GCA_049689615.1 Allostellaceae bacterium | reverse complement strand
TCTGCCCCTATTGTGGCGTCGGCTGCCAGATCACTTACAAGATCAAGGATGACAAGCTCCTCTATGTCGACGGCCGCACGGGTCCGTCGAACCTCGATCGCTTGTGTGTCAAAGGCCGCTTCGGCTTCGATTACATCAGCCATCCTCAGCGGCTGGCCAAGCCGATGATCCGCAAGCCCGGGATGAAGAAGGACGCGCATACGCCGCTCGATCCGACCAACCCGTGGACACATTTCCGCGAGGCGACCTGGGACGAGGCGCTCGATGCAGCCGCTGCCGGCTTCAAGAAGATCCGCGACCAGCAAGGCCCCAAGGGCCTCGCGGGTTTCGGCTCGGCCAAGGGTTCGAACGAAGAGGCCTATCTCTTCCAGAAGCTGGTGCGTGCCGGCTTCGGCACCAACAACGTCGACCATTGCACGCGCCTCTGCCATGCCTCGTCGGTTGCCGGCCTGCTCGAGGGCATCGGCTCGGGCGCGGTGACCGCGCCGTTCATGGCGGTCAAGGATGCCGACGTCATCGTCGTCATCGGCGCCAATCCGACCGAGAACCATCCGGTCGCTGCGACCTTCTTTAAGAACGCCGTGAAGCGCGGCGCGACGCTGATCGTCATGGATCCGCGCGGCCAGGCGTTGAAGCGGCATGCCGCCCACATGCTGCAGTTCAAGCCCGGTCGCGATGTCGCGATGCTGTCGGCGATGCTGCACACCATCATCGCCGAGGACCTGACCGACAAGCAGTATGTCCAGGCGTTCACCGAAGATTTCGAAAAGCTTGCCGCCAGCGTCAAAGATCGCACGCCGGAAAAGATGGCGCCAATCTGCGGCATCGATGCCGAGACGCTGAAGACCGTCGCGCGCAAGTTTGCGCGCGCCGAGGCGGCGATCATCTTCTGGGGCATGGGTATTTCCCAGCATGTGCACGGTACCGACAATACCCGTTGCCTGATCGCGCTGGCACTGATCACCGGCCAGATCGGCCGGCCAGGCACCGGTCTCCATCCGCTGCGCGGCCAGAACAACGTGCAGGGCGCGTCCGATGTCGGCCTGATCCCGATGTTCTTCCCCGACTACATATCGGTCGAGGATCCGAAGCAGCACGCATTCTATGAGAAATTGTGGGGCGTCAAGCTCGATCCGAAGAAGGGTCTCACCGTCGTCGAGATCGTTAACGCGATCCACGCCGACCAGATCCGTGGCATGTATGTCATGGGTGAGAATCCGGCGATGTCTGACCCCGACGTGCAGCACGCGCGAGAGGCGTTCGCCAAGCTCGATCATCTCGTGGTGCAGGACCTGTTCCTGACCGAGACCGCGTTCTATGCCGACGTTTTCCTGCCGGCTTCGGCCTGGCCGGAGAAGAGTGGCACGGTCAGCAACACCAATCGCCAGGTACAGATGGGCCGTCAGGCTCTGCCGCTGCCGGGCGACGCGCGGCACGATCTCTGGATCATCCAGGAAATCGCGCGCCGCATGGGCCTCAACTGGAACTATACCGGGCCGGCCGACGTCTTCGCCGAGATGAAGCTCGGCATGCCGTCGCTCGACAACATCACGTGGGAGCGTGTCGATCGCGAAAGCTCGGTCACCTATCCGAGCACCGCGCCCGACAAGCCGGGCGAGGAAATCGTGTTCGGCGATGGCTTCCCGACGGCGACTGGCCGCGGCAAGCTGGTCCCGGTCGAAATCCGTCCGCCCGCCGAGGAGCCCGACAAGGATTATCCGATGGTTTTGACCACCGGTCGCCAGCTCGAGCATTGGCACAC
>JBAVMB010000311.1:0-1604 GCA_049689615.1 Allostellaceae bacterium | reverse complement strand
GCTTGAATTCATCAACAACCGGCTGGTGCCGAATGCGATGGAGCCGCGCGCGGCGCTGGCGGATTACGATGCGGCGAGCGGCGGCCTGACCTTGTGGAACGCGACGCAAAATCCACACGTGGCGCGCCTCGTCATCTCCGCCTTTGTCGGCATGGCGCCAGAGAACACGCTGCGTGTCATCGCGCCCGATGTCGGTGGCGGCTTCGGCTCGAAGATTTTCATTTATCCCGAGGAAGTCGTCTGCCTGTGGGCGGCGCGCAAGCTCAGCCGTCCGGTGAAATGGACGGCGGAGCGGTCGGAGAGCTTCATCACCGACGCGCACGGCCGCGATCACGTCACCAAGGCGCAGATGGCGTTCGACGGGGACGGCAAGATCACCGGCCTGAAGGTCCACACCACCGCCAATCTCGGCGCCTATATGTCGACTTTCTCGTCGGAGGTGCCGACGTTTCTGTATGCGACGCTGTTGTCGGGCCAGTACGAAATCCCGCACATCTACTGCGAGGTCGATGCCGTCTACACCAATACGGTGCCGGTTGACGCGTATCGGGGCGCCGGACGTCCCGAGGCGACCTTCGTGGTCGAGCGCCTGGTCGAAGCCGCGGCCCGCGAACTCGGCACCGATCCGGCCACGTTGCGGCAGAAGAATTTCGTCAAGAGTTTCCCGTACCAGACCTCGGTCGCTTCGCTCTATGACGCTGGCGATTATAATGCGTCGTTGCAGAAGGCGCTGGAAATCCACGACTATAAGGGCTTTGCCAAACGCAAGCGCGAGTCCGAGCGTCACGGCAAGCTGCGCGGCATCGGGTTTGCGACCTATATCGAGGCGTGCGGCGTCGCGCCATCGTCGCTGGTCGGCCAGCTCGGCGCCGGCGTCGGCTTATGGGAATCCGCCGAGGTGCGGGTCAATCCGACCGGCTCCGTCGAGGTTTTGACCGGCTGCCATCAGCACGGCCAAGGCCACGAAACGACATTCGCGCAGCTCGTCTCGGACCGGCTCGGCCTGTCGATCGACCAGGTCAACGTGCTGCACGGCGACACCGACACGGTGCAGTTCGGCATGGGCACCTACGGCTCGCGCTCCGGCGCGGTCGGCATGTCGGCCATCGTCAAGGCGCTCGACAAGGTCGAGGCCAAGGCCAAAAAAATCGCCGCCCATCTGCTTGAAGCCGCCGAGGGTGACATCGTTTTCAAGGACGGCAAATTCACCGTCGCCGGCACCGACAAATCGGCGGCCTGGGCCGAGGTTGCGCTCGGCGCCTACGTCGCGCACAAGTTCCCAACGAGCGAAATCGAGCCCGGGCTGAAAGAGGGCGCGTTCTACGATCCGACGAATTTCACCTTCCCGGCCGGCTGTCACATCTGCGAACTGGAGATCGACCCCGAAACCGGCGACGCCCAGATCGTCAGTTGGACCGCGGTCGATGATTTCGGCACGGTCATCAATCCGATGATCGTCGAGGGCCAGGTCCATGGCGGGGTCGCGCAGGGTGTCGGCCAGGCGCTGCTCGAACACACCGTCTATGACGACAAGGGCCAGCTGGTGACCGGCTCGTACATGGACTATGCCATGCCGCGCGCCGATAATCTGCCGTCCTTTCAAG
>JBAVMB010000310.1:0-2825 GCA_049689615.1 Allostellaceae bacterium | reverse complement strand
TGGGTGTCGAAGCTGCCGCTGGCGATGGGCGTCATCGGCATCGTCGTCGCCTGGCTCGCATACATCGTCAATACCGGCATCCCGGCGTGGTTCGCGCACTATTTCCGGCCGATTTATCTCTTCCTGCTGAACAAGTGGTACATCGACGAACTCTATGACGCGGTTATCGTCCGGCCGGCGATGTGGTTCGGCGTCCGGCTATGGAAGGACGGCGATGGCGCGGTGATCGACGGCTTCGGTCCTGACGGCTTCGCCAAGATGACGCGCGGCATGGCGGCGGTGCTGAGCCGCTTCCAGACCGGCTACCTCTATCATTACGTCTTCGCCATGTTCGTCGGCGCGGTGGTGCTGGTGTCGTGGTACGTGCTGAGGCAGATGGGATGACCGCGATGGCGCACTGGCCCCTTCTGTCCCTCACCACGTTCCTGCCGCTGGCAGGCGTCGCCGCGATCCTGGTACTGCGGGGCGACGAGCAGAGCGTGGCGCGCAACGCGCGCTGGATCGCGCTGTGGACATCTCTGATCGTCTTCGCCGTGTCGCTCGCGGTATGGGCGAATTTCGATCCGGGACGTTCCGACTTCCAGCTCGTCGAGCAGGCCGATTGGCTGCCGGACTTCAACATCGGATACCACATGGGCGTCGACGGCATCTCGCTGTTCTTCGTCCTATTGTCGACGTTCCTGACGCCAATCTGCATCATCGCCAGCTGGACCGCGATCCAGCGCCGGGTGAAGGAATACATGATCGCCTTCCTCGCGCTCGAAACGATGATGGTCGGCATCTTCTGCGCGCTCGACTTCATCCTGTTCTACGTCTTCTTCGAGGGCGTGCTGGTGCCGATGTTCCTGATCATCGGCGTGTGGGGCGGGCCGCGCCGGGTCTACTCCGCGTTCAAGTTCTTCCTCTACACGCTGCTGGGTTCGGTGTTGTCGCTGTTGGCGATCCTCGCCATCTATTTCGTCACCGGCACCGCCGATATTCCCGAGGCGCTGGCGTTCAACTTCCCTTCGGCGCTGCAGCCCTGGCTGTGGCTCGCCTTTTTCGCGTCGTTCGCGGTCAAAGTGCCGATGTGGCCATTCCACACCTGGCTGCCCGACGCGCATGTCGAGGCGCCGACTGCGGGCTCGGTGATCCTGGCCGGCGTGCTGCTGAAGCTGGGCGGCTACGGTTTCATCCGCTTCTCGCTGCCGATGTTCCCCGAGGCTTCCGCTTACTTCGCGCCGTTCGTGTTCACGCTGTCGGTAGTGGCCATCATCTACACCTCGCTGGTGGCGCTGGCGCAGGAGGACATGAAGAAGCTGATCGCCTATTCGTCGGTGGCCCATATGGGCTTCGTGACGATCGGCATCTTCACCGTGACGCCCGAAGGATTGCAGGGCGCGATGATCCAGATGCTGAGCCATGGCGTCGTCTCGGCCGCGCTCTTCCTCTGCGTAGGCGTAATCTACGACCGGCTGCATACGCGCGAGATCGCGCGCTATGGCGGCCTCGCCGAGAACATGCCGAAATACGCCTGCGCCTTCATGGTCTTCATGCTGGCGTCGGTCGGCCTGCCGGGTACCAGCGGCTTCGTCGGCGAGTTCCTGTCGATGATTGGCGCCTTTCAGGTCAATACCTGGGTCGCGTTCCTCGGCATGATCGGCGTGATCCTCGTCGCGGCCTACATGCTATGGCTTTATCGCCGAATCATCTTCGAGAAGATCACCCACGCCGACGTGCGCGCCATGACCGATCTCAATCCGCGCGAGATCTTGGTGTTCGCGCCGATGATCGCGGTGGTGCTGTGGATGGGCATATATCCGGCTTCGTTCTTGAAGCCGATGCAGCCCTCGATCGCTAACCTGATCGAGCGGGTCCAGGTTTCGCAGCGCGCGGCGGCCACCGCGCTGGCGCAACGGTGACGCGATGACCGCCGCACCCGATTTCCTGATCGTCCTGCCCGAGATGTTCCTCGGCGGCGCGGCGATGCTGCTGCTCCTGGTCGGTGTCTACGCCGGCACGCGCTCCACCCGCTTCGTCAGCTGGCTCTGCGTCCTGGCGCTGGTGGCGACGCTTGCCATCCTGCTGCAACCGGTGTGGAGCACCGGCGCGGCGGCCCGGCAGGTCGGCCTCTTCGGCATGTTCGTCAGCGACGGTCTCGGCGTCTTCACCCAGACGCTGGTGATCATCGGCTCGGTGCTGTCGCTGCTCATCGCCATGCGCTTCAACGAGCGCGAGGGCATTGCGCGCATCGAATTCCCTGTGCTGGTGCTGATCGCCACCGCCGGCATGATGATGATGATCGCGGCCAACGACCTGATCGCGCTCTATCTCGGGCTCGAGCTGCAAAGTCTGGCGCTTTACGTGCTGGCGGCGTTCGCGCGCGACGACGTGCGTTCGACCGAGGCCGGCCTCAAATACTTCGTCCTCGGCGCGGTCGCGTCGGGCATGCTGCTATTCGGCGCTTCGATGGTCTACGGCTTCGCCGGCACTACCAGCTTCGACGGCCTGGCTAAGCTTTTCGCGCACGGCAGCGGCAACGGCGTCGGATTGATCACCGGCATCGTGTTCATCTCGGTCGGTCTCGCGTTCAAGGTGTCTGCAGTGCCGTTCCACATGTGGACGCCCGACGTCTACGAAGGCGCGCCGACGCCGGTGACCGCGTTCTTTTCGGTTGCGCCCAAGATCGCCGCGCTGACCCTGTTCGTGCGCGTCATGTTGCAGCCATTCGGGGGCCTGTCGGCGGATTGGCAGCAGATCATCTGGGTCATCTCGCTCGCTTCGATGGCGTGGGGCGCTTTCGCCGCCATCGCGCAGAGCAACATCAAGCGGCTGATGGCCTATTC
>JBAVMB010000309.1:0-10814 GCA_049689615.1 Allostellaceae bacterium | reverse complement strand
ATTTGACGTTGGCCGGCACATCGAGCTCGGCGACGTCGAATTTCCGGTCCTTGATCGTGAGCGTGAAATTGACGTCGGCCGCTCGGGCGGCGAGCGGAACTGCGAGCGTTGCGAGCAGGGCGACCGCCAGAAGGCGTTGTTTGGGCATGGTTTCGGACGCTAATGCGAATGACTTGCAATTGCAATAGCCGTTTGTGCCACCGAATGTCGCAGACACGGATCGCGTCAAACGCAACGCCTGCGGGCGGCCGGACGCATGGTCGGCATTCGGCACCGCGGATTGCCTCGCCGGGACAAATGCCTTAGAGGTCAGCCCTTCGCAAAACCCTTCCGACAGCGCGAGGCACGGCATGGCAAGCGGTTCCAACGTTCACACGATCGGCTGGATCGGCACCGGTCGCATGGGCTTTCCGATGGCCGAGCGCCTTGCCAAGAACGGCTGCGACGTCACCGCCTTCAACCGCACCCGCGCCAAGGCCGAGCCGCTGACCAAGTCGGGCGCCAAGCTCGCCAGCCGGCCGGCCGATCTCGCATCGTGCGACATCGTCTTCACCATGGTCTCGGCCTCCGACGATCTGAAGGCGGTGACGATTGGCAAGGACGGCGTGCTCGCCGACGGCGGCAAGGCGCCCAAGATTCTGGTCGATTGCTCGACCGTGTCGGAAGAGGCCTCGGCCGAAGTCCGCGCCGCGGCGCTGAAACGCGGCACGCAGATGCTGGCGGCGCCGGTTTCGGGCAATGGCAAGGTGGTCAAGGCCGGCAAGCTCACCATCGTTGCTTCGGGGCCAAAGGCTGCCTACGACACGGTGCTGCCCTATCTCGAGATGATGGGCCGCGGCGCTTCCTATGTCGGCGAAGGCGAACTCGCGCGCATCGTCAAGATCTGCCACAACGTTTTCCTCGGCGCGGTGATCCAGAACCTGGTCGAGGTCATCGTCCTGGCCGAGAAATGCGGCGTCAAACGCCACGCCTTCCTCGATTTCATCAACAAGAGCGTCATGGGTTCGATCTTCAGCACCTACAAGACGCCGGCGCTGGTCAATCTCGACATGACGCCGACTTTCACGCCGGTGCTGCTGCGCAAGGACCTCGATCTCGGCCTGGCGGCGGCACGCAAGGCCGACGTGCCGATGCCCGTGACCGCAACGACGCGCGAGCTGGTGCAGAATCTGATCGGTTTGGGATTCAAGGACCAGGATTTCGCCACGCTGCTATTGCAGCAGGCGAAGAATTCCGGCCTCGACATCAAGCCTGAGAACGTCAAGGTCGGCGACGGGCTCAGCTGAGCGCGTAAAAAAATGACGGCCCCCGACATGGGGGCCGTCTGTCCCGAGAACCTAAAGAAAAATCGGAAGAACCGAGCCGAAAAAGCAGGCTAGGACAGCTTGTGCCTAACCCAGGCCGCGGCGCCCGGAATGGCGATACCGAGAAGTGCCAACGTCGACGGTTCCGGCACCGGACACGGCGCCGAACCTGAGAAGCCGGCGAAGGCCGGAGCGGCAACTAACACGAAGCCGGCGGCGGCGACCGCAACGCGCGCGGCAGTGGACAGGCGGACAGACATTCAAACGTTCCTTTCTTGCTGCTGCCGCATTGCGTCGCGGCACGCAAGAACCTAACGCATATGTCTCAAGCTAAAATAAACGTCGCGGCAAATTGGTGGTATTTCTAATAATAAATACTCGCTTACTATATTTTAGCCGCGCCACAGGCCGAAGATTCCGGAATGTTTCGCGGCGAATTAAGCTTGACGAAAATAAACGAATTTTACCGCTGGCGCCGGCTCACAGCGCCGGAACGTCGGCCGGCAATCCCAGCGCCACGCGGCCGTAAAGCGTGCCAGCCGCGTCCCAGTTGACCACGACATGCGCAGCGGCGGCATGGACGTCGCGCCAGGCGCGCTGCAGCGGGTGGGTCAGGTAGATCGCATTGCCGCCGGCACCGGCAAACAGCAGGTCCACAGCTTTCACGCACATCTGCGTCGTATAGGCGCCGTCGCGCCGCCAGCGCGCTCGCGTCTCCGCCGGGATTTCGCCGCCGGCTTCGGCCAGCCGCATGGCTTCGTCGCAATCGGCCAGCATCAAGGTCTCGGCGGCGTCCGCCAGCGCGGCGGCTTCGGCCAGACGTAGCTGAAGGGTTGCAAGCTCGGACACGCGCTTGCCGGTATAGGTCGCGGCACGCGCCCGCATCGATCCGGTGAAGTCCGCAATCGCGCCCTGGGCAATGCCCAGCGCTACCCCCGATAGAATGAACGGAAAGACACTGAAGGTCGGCAGGCGATAGAGCGCGCCGGGATTGATCGTGCTGCCGGGCGTCGGCCCGCCGGCAATCGTGTTGACCGTTACGCTCCTGTGCTCGGGCACGAAGGCGTCGGCGATTGCGACGTCGTTGCTGCCGGTGCCGGCGAGGCCGGCGGCGTGCCAATTGTCGATGATGGTGTAGTCCGCGTGCGGCACGATGAAGATGCGCGGCTCGGTCATCGCACCGTTCTCTTCGACCCGCGCGCCGACGATGTTCCAGCGCGACGGATCGATGCCGCTGGAGAACGGCCAACGGCCTTCGAGCCGCCAGCCGCCAGGCGCCTTGCGCGCGCGGCCGGCGGGAAACGCAAAGGCGGAGCCGATCAACACGTCGGGACCGTCGCCGCCCCAAATCTCGTCCTGCGCCTGATGCGGCCACATGCCGAGCATCCAGTGATGACTCGCAAGATTGGTCAGCACCCAGGCCGTCGAGCCGCAGGCACGTGCAATGATCGCGCCGATATCGACCAGCGCGCGATAGGGCGCCTCGCTGCCACCGACGCGGCGCGGCTGCAGCATACGGAAGAGCCCCGCGGTATGCAGGTCGGCGATGGTGGCGTCGGGAATACGGCGGAGCGTTTCGGTTTCGGCCGCCCGTTCGCGCAGCCGCGGCAGCAACGCGAGCGCCCGACGCTTCATCTCGGCGAGGTCGGGCGCCGGACTCACGCCGGCTGCGCTCCGGTCAACGCCGCCATCTCCTTGGGGATACCCTCGAGGAAAGTCACAATCATGGCTTCGATCACCGGGTCGATGTTCTCGGGCACCGGCAAGCCGTAAATCCAGTGGCGGATGCCGATGTAGAAGATTGCGGCGTGTAGCATCCAGACCAGCTCGGCCTCGGTCTCGCTCATTGGCACGCGGTCGAGCGGCGGCAGGCCATTGGCCTCGCGCACCTCGCGCACCACGGCGACGAAGACGTGCTCGCGCAGCATCTTGAAGAACCGCGCGTTGAGGTCGAGCCCGCCCTTCAAACCGGCGAGGATGAACAGCCGCACGCGTTCGTAGCCGACAGCGGTGCGGGCGTATTCGCGGTAGAAATAGATCAGCCGCTCCTTGAGCGGCCGGCGCCGGTCGGCGAGCGCAGTGAACCATTCCTCGCGCCACGGATCGACGAAGACCTCGCGGTAAACGCGTTCGATCAGCGCGTGCTTGCTTGGGAAATAGCGGTACAGCAGCGGCTGGGCGATGCCGAGCCGGCGGGCCAATTCGCGGGTTTGGCCCTCGAAGCCCTGCTCGGCGAAGAAATGCACCGCCGCCTGGGCGATCAGGCGTTCGCGCTCGTCGGGCGCGAGCCGCCGCCGTCTTCCGCCATGCGAACGCACCTTCGCGCGTCGCGCCGGTTTGCGAGCCATTCCTCCCTGCCTCAGCGCCGTCCGCCCACCATAAGATGTCAGGGCTTGGTTGACGGCGTCTTTTGTCGCGACCATTCTTGAAGCAAGCCGGACCGCGAGGCAACCGGCGTGGGGAGGTCGATTGAAAGCGCCGCCGTTCCGCTATGCCCGGCCGCGCACGCTCGATGCGGCGCTCAAGCTGCTGGCCGACGGCGGCGACGACGCGCGGCTGCTGGCTGGCGGCCAAAGCCTGGTGCCGGCGTTGAACATGCGGCTTCTCGAGCCGGCGCTGCTCATCGACATCAACGGGGTGGACGAGCTGAAAGGCATCAGCGAAAGCCGCAACGGCATCCGTGTCGGCGCCTTGACGCGTCAGGCCGCGCTCGGCGCCTCCGACATCGTCTCTCGCCACGCGCCACTACTGACGGCGGTGGTGCCGTTCATCGCTCATGAGGCGATCCGCAACCGCGGCACCTTTGGCGGCAGCTTGGCGCAGGCCGATCCGGCCGCCGAGCTGCCGGCCTGCGTCGTGGCGCTCGATGCCCAGCTCGAAATCGCCGGGCCGCGCGGCCGTCGCCACGTCGCGGCGCGCGATTTCTTCAAGGGCGTCTACGAGACCGCGTTGGCACGCGACGAGATTCTGGTCGCGGCCGAAATCCCGGCGCAGCGCGGCACGACGCTGTTTCTCGAGCTGGCGCGGCGCCAGGGTGATTACGCGATTGCGGGCCTCGCCGGTTGGGCGGTGCTGCAGCGGAGCCGGATTGCCGAAGCGCGCCTCGTGTTCTTCGGCACCGACATCCGCGCCGTCGAGGCGAAGGCGGCGTCGGCGGCACTTGCCACGTCGGTCGAAGCAGCGCTCGTGGCGCTCGACCACGACCTGAAACCGGTGGCGGATTTCAATGCCAGCGCGGCGATGAAGCGGCATCTGGCGGGCGCGTTGCTGCGCCGTGCCTGCGCCGCAGTGATGGCGCTCGCGGCATGAGCGAGACGGTCAGCATCCGCCTCACCGTCAACGGCACGGCCGTCGCACGCGACGTGCAGCCGCGGCTCAATCTGGTGGACTTCCTGCGCGACGACCTCGGCCTCACCGGCACGCGTTGGTCGTGCGAACACGGCGCCTGCGGCGCCTGCACCGTCCGCGTTGATGGCAACATTGTCCGTGGCTGCTTGATCTTCGCGGTGCAGCTCGACGGCGCCAACGTCGAGACCATCGAGGGCTTGGCGGAATCCGGCGCACTCGCCGAATTGCAGGCGGCATTCCATGCGCGCAACGCCGTGCAGTGCGGCTTCTGCACAGCCGGTATGCTGCTGAGCGCCGATGCGCTGCTCCGGCGCGATCCCGATCCGCACCGCGAGACGATCCGCGCCGCGCTGTCGGCGAATTATTGCCGCTGCACCGGCTATCACGCCATCGTCGATGCCGTCGCCGATGCGGCGCGCGAGCGTGCCAAGCGGCCATGACCGGGCCGCTTTCGTCCCTCGACCGGCCCGTCAGCTACATCGGCAAGAGCGTGCCGCGGCCCAACGCCAAGCGGCTCCTCGCCGGCCGCGGCCGCTATGTCGACGACGTGCGCCTGCCGCGGCTGGCACACGTCGCCTTCCTGCGCTGCCCGTATGCGCACGCCCGGCTCAAATCGCTCGACATTGCCGCCGCCGCACGCGCGCTGGGAGTGATCCGCGTCGTGACGGCCAAGGATCTGGCCGGCCGCTACACCCCCTGGGTCGGCACGTTGACGCACTTTAAGGGCATGAAATCGGCACCGCAGCACCCTCTGGTCGCCGAGCGGGCGACGTGGCAAGGCGAGCCGGTGGCGGCGGTGGCCGCGGAAAGCCGCGCGCTGGCCGAGGACGCCGTGGCGCAGATCGACATCGTCTGGGAGGAGCTGCCGCCGCTGACCGACATGCATGCCGCGCTCGCGCCCGGCGCCGTGCCGTTGCACGCCGAGTTCGGCGACAATCTGTGCTTCACGCGCACCATCGATGCCGGTGCCGTCGACGAGGCATTTGCGGGCGCCGACTGCGTCGTCGAGGAATCCTATTCTTTCGCCCGCCACACCGGCGTTTGCCCCGAACCGCGCTCGATCCTCGCCGATTTCGATCCCGCCGCCGGCAGCCTGACCGTGCATTACTCGAGTCAAGCGCCGCACATGATGAAGGAGATCTTTGCGCGCCATTTCCAATTGCCGGAAAGCGCGGTGCGGGTGATCTGCAACGACGTCGGCGGCTCTTACGGCATCAAGATCCACGTCTATCCGGACGAGATGGCGACGGTGGCAATCGCGCTGCTGCTGGGGCGGCCGATCAAGTTCATCGCCGACCGCCTCGAATCGTTCGTTTCCGACATCCACGCGCGCGAGCACCGGATCAAGGCGCGCATGGCCTTGGCCAAAGACGGCGCGATCGCAGCGTTTGCGATCGACGACGTGACCGGCATCGGTCCTTATTCGACCTATCCGCGTACCAGTGTCGTCGAAGGCAACCAGGTCGTCGGACTGGTGGGTTCCTGGTATCGCTGCCGCAATTACCGCGCGCAGCTGAAGGTCGCGTTCCAGACCAAGCCACCGACGACGCAATACCGTGCCGTCGGCCATCCGATCGCCACCGCGGTAACTGAGGCACTCGTCGACCGGGCAGCGATTGCCCTCGGCCTCGATCCGGCCGAACTGCGCCGCCGCAACCTTGTTCCGGACGACGCCTATCCGTGGACGACGGCGTCGGGCCTCAAATTCGAGAAACTGTCGCAGCAGGCTTCGCTCGAGAAGCTGCTCAAGCTGATGGATTACGACGGTTTGCGCCGCGAGCAGGCGGCGCTGCGCGCGCGCGGCGTCCACCGCGGCATCGGTCTCGCCTGCTTCGTCGAATTGACTAATCCTGGACCGGCGTTTTATGGCGTCGGTGGCGCGCCGATTTCGTCGCAGGATGGCTGCACCATTCGCCTCGATCCGGGTGGCAGCGTGACTTGCGCGACCGGCGTCACCGAGCAAGGACAGGGCACCGAGACGATGGTGGCGCAGATCGTCGCTTCGACGCTCGGGGTGACCCTCGACAAGGTGCGGGTCGTCACCGGCGACACGGAACGCACGCCGTATGGCGGCGGCACTTGGGCGTCGCGCGGCTGCGGCATCGGCGGCGAGGCCGCCTTACAGGGCGCGCTCGCGCTCAAGACCAACATCCTCGCGCTTGCCGGCGCGATGCTGCAGGCCGATCCCGCTGCGCTCGACCTCGCCGGCGGCTGGGTCGTCGATCGCGTTGGCGGCAATCGCCGCATAGGTCTCGACGAAGTCGGCCGCGCCGCCTATTTCCGCGGCGACACGCTGCCGCTCGGCGTCCAGCCCGAGCTGGTGGCGACGCGCCACTACATGCCGCGGCAATTTCCCTTCGCGTTCACCAACGGCGTTCAGGCCTCCTATCTCGAACTCGATGCCGAAACCGGCTTCGTCAAACTGCTCAAGCATTGGGTGGTCGAGGATTGTGGCCGGGTGGTGAATCCGCTGCTGGTCGAGGAGCAGATCCGCGGCGGCGTCGTCCAAGGTATTGGCGGTGCGCTGTTTGAAGAGTGCATCTACGACGAGCGCGGCCAGCTGCTGAACGGCACGCTCGCCGATTATCTGGTGCCGATGGCGGGCGAGATGCCTGACATCGTGGTCGAGCATGTGGAGACGCCGACCGCCGAATCGGCGCTTGGCGCCAAAGGCGCAGGAGAAGCCGGCACCGGCGGTGCGCCGGCGGCGATGCTCAACGCCGTTAACGACGCGCTAACGCCGTTCAAGGTACGCGTCACCGAAATGCCGGTAACGCCGCGGCGTGTGCTGGCAGCGCTGGGAAAGGCCTGAATTGGCCTGAATACGCCCGCGCGAAACCGGTTGACTGGGCTATTGATCGAATGAACAATAGCGCCAAATCTGCGGGTCCCAATTATGAAACTCGGCTTTTTCATTATGCCGCTCCATCCGCCGGAGCGCGATTACACCGCGACGCTCAAGGAGGATCGCGAGGCGATCCTCCTCGCCGACCGTCTCGGCTATTCCGAAGCTTTCGTTGGCGAGCACGTCACCGACCGCGCCGAGACGATCACGTCGTGTCTGATGTTCCTGGCGTCGCTGGCACACGAGACCAAGCGGATCAAGCTCGGCAGCGGCACGATCAACATCCCGAACAGCCATCCGGCAACCATCGCCGCCCAGGTGGCGATGATTGATCACATGCTCGAAGGCCGCTTTCTCATGGGCATCAGCCCCGGCGGCCTGCTGTCCGACGCCGAGGTGTTCGGCAATCTCGACAGCGACCGCACAGCCATGTTTGTCGAAGGCATCGACATGGTGCTGAAGATCTGGTCGAGCGCGCCGCCTTACGATTTCGAAGGCAAATTTTGGAAAGTCAGCACGCGGCGCACGATGATGCTCGACATCGGTCAAGGCATGATCATGTCGCCTTTCCAGAAGCCGCATCCGCCCATCGTTGTCACTGCGGTGGCGCCATTCTCCAAAGGCGTCGTTGCTGCGGCCGAACGCGGTTGGACGCCGATTTCGGCCAACTTCCTACAACCGCCCTGGGTGGCGTCGCATTGGCCGATGTACGAGCAAGGCTGCGCTAAGGCCGGCCGCAAGGCGCTACGTGCCGATTGGCGCGTCGCCAAGAGCATCTGTGTCCTCGATGACGACAAGACCGCCAAGCGTTACGCCACCGATGGCAACAGTCCGTACCGATTCTATTACAAACAGTTGATGACCAAACTGATCGGCAATGGCCGGCCCGAGCTGTTTAAGGCCGACCGGGCGATGCCGGATTCCTCGGTGACGCTCGACTATGTCGTGGACTCGCTGGTAATTCACGGCTCGGTCAATAGCGTCGTCGACCAGCTACTGTCGTTCCGCGAGCGCATCGGCGATTTCGGTACGCTGCTTTACGCCGGCCACGACTGGGTCGAGCCGCATCTCGGTCGCCGGTCGATGGAGCTGATGGCAACCGAGGTTATTCCGCAGATCAACAAGGTGCTCGGCGCGCAGGCGGCGGAATGAGAGGTTGCGCCGGTCCAAGAAAACTCACTATCCTCTAATCGCCTCGATCGGCCGGGCCCAAGGGCGCAAAAAAGCCCAAGAAATCAGCCCGTAACAACGATGGTGCCGTGGGCAAAAAATGCGGCGCCGAGGGAATATAGAGGGAGGAGTCCAGAAGCCATGCGTGTCAATCGCCGCAAGTTTCTTGCCGGCACGGCCGCGATCGCCGGTGCCGCCGCATTCCCGATGCCGTCGATCGCCCAAGCGAAGTCGATCAAGATCGGCCTGCTCTGCGACAAGACTGGGCCGCTCGCCGAGGGCGGCATCCAAATGGAGCAGGGTGCCACAGTATTTCTCAAATCCAAGAATTTCACGCTCGCCGGCAGCAAAATCGACTTCATCGTCGCCGATACCGGTAGCAGCCCGGCTCAAGCCAAGACCAAGGCGCAAGAGCTTATCGAGCGCGACGGGGTCAACTTCATTCTTGGCCCGCTGGCGGCGTTCGAGATGCTGGCGATCTCGGATTATGTCGCGCAGCACAAGACGCCGATTCTGTCGCTTGCTGCCGCCGACGATTTATCGCAGCGCAAGCCGAATCCCTATCTCTGCCGCGCTTCGGCAACTTCGTCGCAGGCGACGCACGTGCTGGCTGACTACGCGCGCAAGGAGATGAAGCTCAAGCGCGTCGTCTATATCGACTCGGATTTTGCCTTCGGCTACGAGCAGGGCGGCGGCTTCCAACAGGTCTTCCAGGACGAGGGCGGCTGCGTCGTCAAGAAATTGTGGGCACCGCTCGGCGCACCCGACTTCACGCCCTATATCGCGCAAATCCAAGACGTGGATGGCGTTTGCCAGGGCTTCGCCGGCGCCGCGCCGGTGAAATTCATGAAGCAGTACGCCGATGTCGGCCTCAAGCTGCCGGTCTGCGGCGGTGAAACGGCCGGCGACGACGCCTTGCTGCCCCATTTCGGCGACGAGGCGATCGGGATGGTCAGCGCTTGCCCGTACACCATCGACCTGAAGAACGACGCGAACGCGAAGTTCAAAGCGGGCATGGACAAGGACTTCCAGGCCGTGCCCGGCTTCTACGCGGCGGGAATGTATGTCAGCGGCATGGTGATCGAAGCCGGCCTCAAGGCGTTACATGGCGACGTCTCGAAGCCAGAGCAGACGATCAAGGCGTTGCGCGCGGTCAAGCTAACCGACACGCCGCGCGGGCCGATCCACTTCGACGAGTTCGGCAACGTCGTCGGCAACATCTTCGTCCGCAAGATCGAAAAGGTCGGCGGCAAGCTCACCAGCGTCACGCAGAAGACCTATAGCAACGTCAGCCAGTTCTGGACCTACGACGTGAAGAAATACCTCGCGCAGCCAGCGTACTCGCGCGACTGGCCGCCGGTGACCGCCTGTAAGGCGTGATGGGTTAAGGTCGAATTCGACTCCGCCCGGTTGTGTTGCGACGATCGCAGCGCGGCGGGCGGAGTGGAATTTTCGGCGCAGGACCGCCGGGCATGAGTATCTGGGGCGTATTGGCCATCAACAGCATTACCTTCGGTGGCCTGCTCTTTTTGCTGTCGGCCGGGTTCTCGCTGATTTTCGGGCTGATGCGGATTCCGAACCTGACGCACGGCTCGTTGTTCATGCTGGGCGGTTATGTCGGCGCCAGCATGGTCCTTACCTATAATCTGCCGTTTTGGCTCGCGGCGCTGATCGCGGCGGCGGCGATGGCCGTCTTCGGCGGCTTGATCGAGAGGTTCTTGCTGCGGCGACTGGCAGGCGCGCTCCAGGCCCAGGTGCTGGTGACGCTCGGCATCGCATTCATCGTCGCCGATTTCTGCTTGATGGTATGGAGCGGCGATCCGATTTCGGTCCGGACGCCGTCGGCGCTGGTCGGCGGCACGCGCGTCGCCGGGTTGTTCTTCCCGACCTACCGGATCGCCATCATCGTCATCGCCGTCGTCGTCGCAGCGATCCTCTGGGCCCTACTCGATCGTACGCGGCTAGGCGCCATGATCCGCGCCGGCGTCGATGACCCGCAGATGGCGCGCGCCGTCGGTATTCGCGTCTCGCGTCTATTCACCAGTGTCTTCTGCCTCGGTGCCGCGCTTGCCGGCTTTGGCGGCCTCATGGGCGCGCCCATCTTGACCGTTTATCCCGGCCTCGATTTCGACATGCTGCCGCTGGCG
>JBAVMB010000308.1:0-2833 GCA_049689615.1 Allostellaceae bacterium | reverse complement strand
CGATTCCTGAATCGGCGGGAAGCGGCTCGGCGTGGCCCCGGACTGCACCGGTCGCTGCCAGCACGCAGGCCGCAACCGCAATCACATAGCGCATTCGGATCGTCTCAACTCGCGGCTGCGAACGCCGTAACGCCACTGCGCAGCGCTACATAATGCCGTTCGTACGCATCGGTCATGCGACCGACCGTAAAGCGCCGGGCCAACGCCCGTGCGTGATCGGCCAGCGCCGGGAGCATCGTCGGGTTGCGCGCGAGCCGAATCATGATATTCGCCAGTGACTTGACATCGCCGGGAGGGAAAAGCAGTCCTGTCCGGTTTGGCTCGATGAATTCGGGAATGCCGCCGATCGCGCTGCCGATGACCCCGAGCCCATAAGCGGCCGCCTCGATGATCGCCACCGGCGCGTTTTCATACCAAAGTGACGGAAGCAAAAGATATCCCGCCCGGGTCAACGCCCGGTATTTTTCCTCGCCCTCGATGAAACCGAGAAAGCGGATGCGCGGATCACGCGCAGCGGCGGTGCGGACTTCATCCTCGAGTGGCCCCTTGCCCGCAATGATCAGCTCGATGCCGAGGCGGCGCGGCACCTGAGCCATGGCGGCAAGTGCGACCCGCACGCCCTTTTCCACGGTCAGTCGCGTCAGCAGGATAAAGCGCGTCCGGGTGCCGCCAACGCGCTCGTCGCTAAGCTGGACGACGTTGTCTGGCAGCGGAATACCGTTGTGAACGACGGCATTATTGAGAGGACGGATGCCCGCCTGTTTGTGCTGATCCAGCAGGAACCGCGACGGACTCACGAACAAATCGACATAGCGCGTGGTCGCAAGATGCCAATTCCGGTAAAGCCGGCAGGGTATCGTCGGCCGCGAGCAGATCTGCCATTGCTTGCTCAGCATGAACGCGCGCGGGCATAAAAGGTGATAGTCGTGCGCCGTATGGATTACCGGAATGCCGGCACGATGTGCGCGCGCCCAAATCGAGGCTGACATGCCATCGATGACATGCGTGTGCAGGAGATCTGGACGTGCCGCCTGCACGACGGCCTGGAGGCGCCGGCTGGACTCCGTGTTCCAGGCATCGCGTACATGCCACAGCAGCTTTTTCAACCGCGGTTCGCCGGCGCGGTCGAACGACCAGTAGAAATTCGACGGGAAAAAACGGATAACTTCGACGCCGTTGCGCATCTCGTCCGGATAGGGCTCCATTTCCGGCGCGCAGGTCGAGACCACCGTCACGCGATGCTTCCGCCGTGCCAGCTCTTCGCAGAGATACGCGACGATGAGTTCGGCCCCGCCCGCGACGATCGGGGGATAGACGTTGTTGGCGACTACAATATGCATGAGCCCGATCTGTCGAGCCGGCTAAAAGAAGCGCGCCAGCCACGCCGGAATATAATTTTGGCGATTGTTGAGCACCGCGCCAATAACCGGGTTGCCGGAGCGTGACAGAACCTCGCGCAGCCGGATTGCCGCAGCGCGCCGTGTTTGTTCGGCTTCGACGATGATCAGGCTGCCATCGACGTGACGCGCCATCACGATGCCAAGCGGATCGGCATCCGCTGCCGGCGCCAGCATGACGATCATGTCGAAATATCGGCGCAGCTTCTCGACTTCTTCATCGATATCCTCGAGCGACGTCATCGGCTGTGCGCCGGACAGACCATTGCGCAAATCGGCAAGGTAAAGCTCCTGCCCCGCCACCTTGACCATGCCATTCTCGACCGTCGCAAGCTGGATGACCGAATCCCGATGTGATCGTTCCGGCAGGCGGTTACATGCAAAGCGCGCGCAGTTCACGAGCAGTATCCGCTTGCCGAGTGCCTTTGTGGCCGCCCACGCCATTTCAAGTGCGATCTGTTCGCTGCCGAAGCCAGAGGTGGCGCTGACGAATTGCACGACGCGGCCGCTGTCGCTCGATAGAGCGTATTCGATGCTGGCGTAGAGCTCGACCAGGTCGATGACCGGCATGTCGCTGGGCGCATTGAGATTAATTTCGGCGATCGGCCGTCCCTTGTCCTGCGGTTCGCGCGCCGAGAATTCGGCAAAGGCGACGTTGGATTTCTTCATCTCGTCGCTCCCTGTGCGATGAGGGCTCGCGCAACGCGACGCTGCCGCAAGCCGAAACTGGCGAGGATGGGAAGGTCGAGGATGTAAGATACCTGTTCGGCCGTGGTGAACCGGTCGTCGAGCGCCTCAAGCGACAGTGCGGTGGCGATTGCCAGGATTCCGCCGCCGACAATCGCGGTTAGCAAAGTGATGAGCTTCCGCGGTCGGGCCGTTTTATAAGGCACGGTCGGCGCGCTGATCACCGTCGCCGGGGTAATCCGCTGCCGGTTGAGATTGTCTTTGACGCGCGCATCTTCGTATTGAGCCGACAGCGACCGGTAAGTGTTCTCGGCGATCTGTTCCTCGCGCGTCAGGTCATTGAATTGGCCGCGGTGGTCCTGCAGGTCTTTCAGCCGTCCATTAATCGCTTGTAGCTGATCCGACAGGACCTCAACCGGTTGGGCATTGCTCTCGGCGTCGGCCGATGTCCGGAGCAAATCCTCCTGCAGGTTTTGGAACACGGGGTTGGCGTCGGTCAGGGATCGTTTGCTGAGCTCAGTCCGGCGCGCCTTTACATCGGATTTCGCTTCGTCGATTCCGGCTTTAAGCGTCGCCATGGCCGGCCCGTTGGCGTTATAGGTCGCCGACATTTGGCTGTATTTCGACATCAAGTCGGACAGCCGCGTTTCGGCGTCGTCCAGCGCATGGTATTTCTCGCCGCTCGCCGGCGCGGGAATGTTCTGCGGCACGTTCTTGATCAACGCTTGCAGCTGCTTCTCGCGCTGCAC
>JBAVMB010000307.1:0-2296 GCA_049689615.1 Allostellaceae bacterium | reverse complement strand
GAACAGGACATTCTCGGCGACCGGCTGGCGCGGCCGCCGCGCCGGCGCGCGAGCTATCAGGATTTCGTCGCCGAGGTCGCGTCGCTCGCGCCGGGCGATCTCGTGGTCCACGCCGAGCACGGCGTCGGCCGCTATGACGGGCTCGTCACGCTCGAAGTGGCGCGCGCGCCGCACGATTGCCTGCGCGTCGTCTATGCCGGCGACGACAAGCTGTTCGTGCCGGTCGAGAACATCGAAGTACTGTCGCGTTACGGTTCCGAGGATGCGGTGGCGCAACTCGATCGCCTCGGCGGCGTGGCGTGGCAGTCGCGCAAGGCGCGCGTCAAGGCGCGTATCCGTGACATCGCCGGAGAACTCATTCAGCTCGCGGCTGAGCGCCAACTCAAGGAAGGCGAGCCGATGGCGACGCCCGAGGGTTCATATGATGAATTCGCGGCGCGTTTTCCGTATCCGGAGACCGACGACCAGGACAAGGCAATCCGCGACACGCTCGGCGACCTATCGTCGGGCCGACCGACCGATCGCCTGATTTGCGGCGACGTCGGCTTTGGCAAGACCGAAGTCGCGCTGCGCGCCGCCTTTACTGCGGTGATGGCGGGCACGCAGGTCGCCGTCGTGGTGCCGACGACGTTGCTGGCGCGTCAGCATTACCGCACATTCGTCAACCGCTTCGCCGGCATGCCGGTCAGGATCGAGCAGCTATCGCGCTTCGTGCCGCCAAAGCGTGCCGAGCAAATCAGGAAGGACCTGACCGAGGGCCGCATTGACATCGTCATCGGCACGCACTCGTTGCTCGGCAAGGGCGTCGGATTCCGCCATCTCGGCTTGCTGGTGATCGACGAGGAGCAGCATTTCGGCGTTGCGCAAAAGGAACGGCTGAAGAAGCTCAAGGCGAACGTTCATGTCGTGACACTGACCGCGACGCCGATCCCGCGCACATTGCAGATGGCGCTCGCCGGCGTGCGCGAGATGAGCCTCATCGCCACGCCGCCGATGGACCGGCTGGTGGTGCGCACCTTCGTCATGGCGTGGGATCCGGTGGTGGTGCGGGAGGCAGTCCTGCGCGAGCTGCATCGCGGCGGACAGGTATTCTGCGTCGTGCCGCGCATCGCCGACATAGCCGACGTCGAGCACGAACTGAAGCAACTCGTGCCCGAGGCGCGCCTGGCGGTGGCGCATGGCCAGCTCGCGCCGACGCAGCTCGACAAGGTGATGACGGCGTTCGACGACGGCGCCTTCGACGTGCTGTTGTGCACCGACATCGTCGAAAGTGGCCTCGACATTCCGACCGCCAACACGCTGATCGTCCATCGCGCCGATATGTTCGGCCTGGCGCAGCTATATCAGCTCGGAGGCCGCATTGGCCGCGGCAAGATTCGCGCCTATGCCTATCTGACGCTGCCGCCGGGCAAGGTGCTGTCGTCCACCGCCGAGCGCCGGCTCGAAGTGATGCAGACCCTCGACCAGTTGGGCGCCGGCTTCACGCTGGCAAGCCACGATCTCGATATCCGCGGCGCCGGCAATCTCTTGGGTGAGGAGCAGTCGGGCCATATTCGCGAAGTCGGTGTCGAGCTCTATCAACACCTGTTGGAAGAGGCGATCGCGACCGCGCGCACCGGCGGCGATCAGGCCAAGGCCGAAGCCGAATGGACGCCGCAGATCGCAATCGGCACCTCGGTGCTGATCCCCGAAAATTATGTCGCCGATCTCAATGTGCGGCTTGGCCTTTATCGCCGCATTGCCAACCTGGTCGACCGGCAGGAGATCGAGGCTTTCGCAGCCGAGCTCATCGACCGTTTCGGCAAGCTGCCTCACGAGGTCGAGAACCTGCTCGAGATCATCGCCATCAAGCGGCTGTGCCGCGAAGCCGGCGTCGAGAAGATCGAGGCCGGCCCCAAAGGCGCGGCGATAACCTTTCATGCCGGCAGCGTCGCCGATCCGGCGGCGCTGGTGCACTGGATCGCAAGCCAGGCGGGCAGCGCACGGCTGCGGCCGGATCAGCGCCTGGTCATCGTGCGCGATTGGGACGACACGCGCGCGCGGATCAAGGGCGTGATTCAGCTACTTGAAAAATTGAAGGCGATTGCCGCAGGTCCGCAGCCAGTCGCAGCGCGCGGCTAAGACTTACCCGGCCGCGCGGCTCGGTCCGTTCAGGACCAGGTCGAATACCGGAAAGAAGAAAGGCGGCTCCTGCGCGCCGGAAATCGCGTACTGGCCGGCGAAGATGAAGCAGGGCACGGCGTTAATGCCGAGGCGCCGTGCGCCGGCATCGTCCGCCGTCACTTCGGCGCGCTCG
>JBAVMB010000306.1:0-4055 GCA_049689615.1 Allostellaceae bacterium | reverse complement strand
TTCTTGCCCCCTGTTGCATATCATCCCTTCCAGTGCCGACGCCCGAGAAATACAGAGAAGATTGACTTCCAGTTGGAGCCGCGCGCCGCCTCGTCTTCCTCGTCCTGCACTTTAGCGAGAGCTCGCCACGCCGCTGCGTCTGCTTCCCGCCGCTCGCGCGCTCGCCGCACTCCGACCCGCCGCACGGCCGCCAGCTCGGCCTTAAAATCTGCCGGGCTCAGCCCCGAAATCCAATGCGCGACGATGCGGCGTACCACGACCGCCTTCCTGTTTCTTCCCCCGCTTGAATTCGCCGCCGGCTTTGTTGCCCCCACGGCCGTTCGAATGCGCGCTAGAGACGCACGCTCGCAGTCGTGTAGGTATCGCGGGCGCTGAGATCGACGCTCCACGATGCGACGCAGGCAATGATTCCGATTCCGAGCGCAACGACCACGCCGGCGAGGAAGGATTTGCTGGCAAACAGGGTTCTCATGCGCATCTCCTCGGCGGCGATACCGGCTAGAGTTTCGAGAATGTCTCGCGTCGGATCGTGACGCCGCTGCCGTCATCGCGCAGCGTGCGATCCGGCGGCACCGCCAAATCGTAACCCGCCGGCAGCTGTGCGAACTGCGGCACGAGTGCACCGCTGGCGGCATCGACCACCAAGGTGTGAACCGCATAGGCCTCATTGAAGTCGCCGCCCGGATTCATCACCACCATGCGGTAGACCGGCTTGCCGTCGAGCAGTTCGCGATCGGCGCGCAAAACCTGGACGCCGTAGCGCTGGGTAATTTCCTGCGTCAGTTTTTGCGCCGTTTGGTCGACGCTGGCCGGCGCCGCCGGCTTGTACGGCTGCGCGGCGTGCGCCGCCAGCGGCAGCGCCACCAGGGTCGAAATCACCGTCGTCAGGAGCGCCGCACGCCGCACTCTCGCCTCCCCGCCGCGCCTCAATCGTCGCTGCCAGCCGGACGCTCGGCCGGCTTTGCCGCCCACTGCGGATGATGTTCCTTGGCCCAGTTGGCATCGACCTGACCGTTCGCCATCGCGTCGAAGGCGCCTTCCATGCCGAGCGTGCCGAGGTAGATGTGGGCGATGATGAGGGCGATGAACAGCAATCCGACGGCCGCGTGCCACAACTGCGACAACTGGGTCTCGGCAAGCGGCGTCAAGTCAGTCGGCAAGTGCAAGCCGAAGACGTTCAGGATCGTGAAGGTCGACGAAAACCAATGGAAGGTGAACGGGAACAGCAGCGCCAGGCCCGACAGCGCGATCGAAATGCCGCCGAGGATTACCAGCCAAAACAGGATCTTCTGGCCGGCGTTGAATTTACCCGCCGGCGAAGCACTCTGCGCCTTGGTGAACATTCCACCGCCCTGCTTCAGCCAAGTCCAGTCGCCGCGCGCCGGCAGATTCTCGGCGACCCACCTTAAAAACATCAGCACGATGCCGATCATGAACGCGAAGGCGAGATAGTTGTGCAGCAGCTTGCCGATCCAGGTGAGCCACGCGAACAACGTGCCGCCGAGGATCGGATGCAGCACATAACGGCCGTAGAGCATGTTGAGGCCAGTCAGGCCGAGGACGACGAAACTGCCGGCGGTCAACCAATGGACGAAGCGTTCGTATTCATTGAAGCGGGTCACCACCCGCCCGCTCCAGCCGCCGTGGATGCGGATGCGGCCACGAACGACAAAGAAGATCGCCAGCAACGCGATGATGCCGATCTCGACGATCGCGCCCCAGATGGTGAGCGGGCCATTGTGCCACTCGCGGAAGCTCTGACCCGGCTGGATCAGCACGCCCGCCTTCTTGTCAGGGATCGCGACGGCACCCTGGGCGCTATTGCGAACCGCGCGCCAGAAGTCGGCGCCCGGCAGCCCCGCAGTGTTGCGCGGCTGATCCGCCGAGCGCTGCGCGTGCGCCGGCCCGCCGTAAAGCACCACGGCGGCGCCCATGCCGATCGCGCTCATGCCGAAGACGAGCGCCAGCGCCAAGAGAAACGCTTGCAGCACGTTGTGGCGCGGCGCGGTCCGTTTCATCGGCGGCGTCAGCCTTTCTGCTGATACGCCGTGCCCCAGCCCCACGCGCCGGAGCCGAAGCCGCGCGCCACCACCCGCTCGCGATAGATATCGGCGACGACATTGCCGTCGCCGGCGAGCAGCGCCTTGGTCGCGCACATCTCGGCGCACAGCGGCAGCTTGCCTTCGGCGATGCGGTTGCGGCCGTAACCGCCGTCGGCCACCGACTTGTAGTCGACGTTATCGGGTCCGCCGCCGCAGAAGGTGCACTTGTCCATCTTGCCGCGCCCGCCGAAATTGCTCGCCTGCGGATATTGCGGCGCGCCGAACGGGCACGCATAGAAGCAGTAGCCACAGCCAATGCAGAGGTCCTTCGAATGCAGCACCAGTCCCTGCTCGGTCTGATAGAAGCAATCGACCGGACAGACCGCCATGCACGGCGGGTCGGAGCAATGCATGCAGGCGACCGAAATCGAACGCTCGCCGGGTTGGCCGTCGTTCAGCGTGACGACACGGCGACGATTGACGCCCCAGGGCACGCCGTTCTCGTTCTTGCATGCGGTGACACAGGCGTTGCACTCGATGCAGCGCTCCGCATCACAAAGGAATTTCATTCGCGCCATGGCCCCGCTCCTCAGGCTTTCTCAATTCGGCAGAGGGTCACTTTGGTCTCTTGCATCTGGGTGACCGAGTCATAGCCGTAGGTCTGCACCGTGTTCGTCGATTCACCGAGGACGTAGGGATCGGCGCCCTTCGGGTACTTGCCTCTGAGATCCTTACCCTCGAAATGCCCGCCAAAATGAAACGGCATGAAGGCAACCCCCGGGCCGACGCGGTCTATCACCTTGGCCGCGACCTTCACCTTGCCGCCTTCGGGGCCGTAGACCCAGACCTGATCGCCGTTCTTGACGCCGGCGTTGTTGGCGTCGCGCGGGTTGATCTCGACGAACATCTCCTGCTGCAGCTCGGCTAGCCACGGATTCGACCGCGTCTCATCGCCACCGCCTTCATATTCGACCAGCCGTCCCGATGTCAGAATGGTCGGGAACTGCTTGGAGAAGTCCTTCTCCTGGATCGACTGATAGAGAGTCGGCAGACGCCAGGCCGATGCCACGTCCTTGTACGTCGGATAGTCCGCCACCAGATCGCGCCGCGGCGTATAGAGCGGCTCGCGGTGGATCGGAATTGGATCCGGGAATTCCCAAACGATCGTGCGCGCCTTGGCGTTACCGTAGGGGCAGCAGCCATGTTTGATGGCGACGCGCTGAATGCCGCCCGAGAGATCGGTCTTCCAGTTGACCGCGGCGATATTGTTGCCGCCGATCTTTTGAATCACCGCCACCTCATCCGACGTCAGGTCCTTGTCCCAGCCGAGCTTCTGCAGCATGGCCATCGTGAACTCGGGATAGCCATCCTTGATGTCGGAATCGACCGGGTAGGAGCCCTCGGCCAACAAATTGACGCCGTTGCGTTCGACGCCAAAACGGGCGCGGAAGCCCATGCCGCCTTTGGCCACCGGGATTGAGGTGTCATAGAGCACGTGGCTGCCCGGATGCTTCAGTTCGGGCGTGCCCCAGCACGGCCACGGCATGCCGTAGAAATCGCCGTCACACGGCCCGCCGACGGCGCGCAGCGTCACCTTGTCGAAGGTGTGCTGGTTTTCCATGTGTGTCCGCAAGCGCTCGGGCGATTGGCCGGTATAGCCGATGCTCCACGAGCCGCGATTGAACTCGCGCGTGATGTCCTCGACCAATGGCTGGTTACCGTTCACCTTGATGTGCTTGAACATCTCCTTCTCGAAGCCGAACTTCTTGGCGAACAGATAGACGATCTGGTCGTCGGGCTTCGCTTCGAACAGCGGCTCGATAACCTTCTCCCGCCATTGCAGCGACCGGTTCGAGGCGGTGACCGAGCCGTAATGCTCGAACTGCGTCGACGCCGGCAGCAGGTAGACGCCATCCTTGCGATCGGAGAGCACCGCCGACACTGTCGGATGCGGATCGACGATCACCAGGATGTCGAGCTTTTCCATCGCCTTTTTCATGTCTGGGAGCCGCG
>JBAVMB010000305.1:0-2848 GCA_049689615.1 Allostellaceae bacterium | reverse complement strand
CTCGGGTATTGTCCAGTCTAGATTTTCTCTAACTTATGTAGCAAAGCCGTGATGTCGCTTGGTAAGGCGCTTTTGAATTCCCGGTATTCGCCGGTCGCTGGGTGGTGAAAGCCCAAGAGATAAGCGTGAAGCGCCTGGCGCCGCAGATTGCTGGCGACCGTCCGGGTTGCCGCCGGCAGCTTGGCAAGGCGCGCCACGATGTGTCGCCCTTTGTAAACCGGGTCACCCAGCACTGGGTTCCCCTTGGCCAAGAGATGCACGCGGATCTGATGCGTTCGGCCACTGCCAAGCCGGCATTCGATCAGCGAAGCCGCGGTGCCGAAGCTTTTTAGCATTTGATAGCGCGTTGTCGCCGCCTTGCCAGTGGCGACCACGGCCATGGTCTTGCGGTCGCGCGGATTGCGGCCGATCGCACCGACAATCTCACCGGCCTTGGGCGTGGGTACACCCCAGACGATCGCCTGGTAGGCGCGGGTCACGCGGCGTGCAGCGAAATCGGCGGCCAGTGCGCGATGCGCGGCTTCCGTCTTGGCGATTACCATGACGCCACTGGTGTCCTTGTCGAGGCGATGGACGATCCCCGGACGCTTGACGCCGCCGATGCCGGCGAGACTGTCGCCGCAATGGGCGATCAGGGCGTTGACCAGCGTCCGGTCCGGATTACCGGGTGCGGGATGGACGACCAGCCCGGCCGGCTTGTCGAGCACGAGCAGATGCGCGTCCTCGAACAGGATCGTGAGGTCCATCGGTTGCGGCTCGATCGCGCCCAGGTCTGGCGGCGGCACGGTGACAGCGAATATTTGGCCCGCTTTAACCTTGAAGGCGGGGTCGGTGATCGGCTTACCTTCGAACGCGACGTGACCTTGCTCGATGAGACGTTTCAGCCGCGATCGCGACAGATCACCACAATGGCCGGTGAGCACGCGGTCGAGTCGGTTTCCGGCTTCGTCGGGCGCGACAGCGGCGTGCCGGATATCGCTACTTGTGTCGACGGCCATGGCCGTTAAATTGGGCCCGAAGATGCGCGCTCTCAAGCTCCTCGTGATCGTCCTTGGCGTGCTGTTGCTGTTGGGTATCGGCGCCCTGGCGGCGGCGGTGGTCTGGCGCATCGATCATGGCCGTCCGGTGACACAGTCGAAGCAGGCGCTGGCGACGCAGCGCATTGTCTTACCGGCAGGCGCCAAAGTGGTCGCCACCGACGTCGCTGCCGGCCGCTTGGTCGCCCGGGTTGACGTGCCCGGCGGCGGCGCCCGTGTCTTCGTCTTCGATCTCGCGTCCGGCGCCGAGATCACGACGATCGAGTTGATTCCGGCGACCCCGTAAGCCGTACGGGTCGGAGAGTTTTGCGCAACGCAACAGCCGCGTTGCGTCTTTACCATTCGTTGAGAAACTCGTGGCGTCCACGTTTGAGTGCGTGGCGTCGGTTGCAGTGTGATCTCAGCCACGAGCGCCGAAAAATTTACCTTTCCGTGAATTTTGTCTTGCATCGTAGCGTGATGAGCGTATCTAAAGTGTTCGACGCACTCGCACGTGCCTATGGCCCATCGTGGTTATGCAACGACGTAACGCGTCCTTTTTGGAAGAACCGGTCGTCGTGGACCGGTCCCGAGAGGGAAGACGATATGGTTGCTATCCAACGCGGGGCGTGCGCGCCCCATTCTGAAGCCCTCAACGGGTCAGCCGGGGCCGCTCTTAGCGTCTCCTCGAGTCCCCTGAATTGAGCAAACTGTTTTGGCTTGAAGCCGCGCCGTCCTGCGGATGGCGTTCCCTTCACATGATGGCGCGTCGCCGATACCGATGCGGCGGCGCCCGTTCGTAGGATTCCGAGATGCGAGAAACCAATAAGAAGATCGCCAAGTTCCTGGCGGAGGCCCAACCCGAAACCCCGTGCTTGGTCATCGACATTGATGTCGTCGGCCAGGCGTACAAATTGTTGCGGCGTTATCTGCCGCTGGCGCGGGCGTTCTATGCCGTCAAGGCGAACCCGGCGCCCGAAATCCTCGGCATGCTGAAAGACCTCGGATCGAGCTTCGACGTCGCCAGCCGCGCCGAAACCGATTTGTGCCTGGAGCGCGGAGTTAGCGCCGACAACATCTCGTTCGGGAACACGATAAAGAAAGAGCGCGACATCGCCTATGCTTACGAGAAGGGCGTCCGCCTCTTTGCCTTCGACAGCGAGGCCGAGCTCGAGAAGCTGAGCCGCACTGCGCCGGGCGCGCGCATCTTCTGCCGCATCCTGGTGGAATGCACCGGCGCCGATTGGCCGCTGTCGCGCAAATTCGGTTGCGCGCCGGAGATGGCGGTCGAGCTGCTGCGGCGGGCTCGCGACCTGGGACTCGATCCGTACGGCATTTCGTTCCATGTCGGCTCGCAACAGACCGACCTCAGCCAGTGGGATGGCGCGATCGAGCGCGCGGCACGCATGTTCTCGCTGCTGGCCGAAACCGACATCAATCTCCGCATGGTCAATATCGGCGGCGGCTTCCCGGCGCATTACCGCGGTGACGTGCCGGCGGTCGTCAACTACGCGAACGCCGTGATGGCGGCGATGACCAAGCATTTCGGCAACAATTTGCCCGAACTCATCGTCGAGCCCGGCCGCTCGATCGTCGGTGACGCCGGCGTGATTCAGAGCGAAGTGGTGCTGATCTCGCGCAAATCGGCGAAGGATCCGAAACGCTGGGTCTATCTCGACGTCGGCAAGTTCAACGGCTTGGCCGAGACGATGGACGAGGCGATCAAGTACAAGATCAAGACGCCGGCCGATGGCGGGCCGCGCGGTCCGACGGTGATCGCCGGACCGACCTGCGACTCAGCCGACATATTGTACGAGCGGACGGTTTATCGC
>JBAVMB010000304.1:0-4436 GCA_049689615.1 Allostellaceae bacterium | reverse complement strand
AGGCGATGCCGACCGGCAGGTTGATGTAGAAAACCCAGCGCCAGTTGTAATTGTCGGTGAGCCAGCCGCCGAGCGTCGGTCCTAGGATCGGGCCGAGCATGATGCCGGCACCCCAGATCGCCATCGCCTGGCCGTGCTTCTCGCGCGGATTGGAATCGAGCAGCACCGCCTGCGACAGTGGCACAAGCGCGGCGCCGAACAGGCCCTGAAGCAGCCGGTCGATCACCATCTGTGTCAGGCTGCCGGCGACGCCGCACATCAGCGAGGCGGCGGTGAAGCCAGCGACCGAGACAAGAAACAGCCGCTTGCGGCCGTAGCGCATGGCGAGCCAGCCGCATAGCGGCGTGGCGATGGCGGCGGCGACGATATAGGAAGTCAGCACCCAGGCGACCTGGTCCTGCGCGACGGCGAAGCTGCCCTGCATGTCGGGCAGCGCGACGTTGGCGATCGTGGTGTCGAGCGCCTGCATAATCGTCGCCAGCATGATCGAGACCGTGATCAGGCCGCGATTGGCGACCTCGCCTTCGCCGGCCGGCGCCATCAGCGCGCCGCGTCCTTGGGCGGTGTCGGCTTGGTCCAGCCGAACAGCCGCGAATAGCCGGTGTCGATTTCGGCCTCGGCGCTCATGCCGGCGCGCAGCGGATGATCGGCATCGCTGTTGTCGATAACGATGCGCACCGGAACGCGCTGCACCACCTTGACCCAATTGCCGGTGGCGTTTTGTGCCGGCAGCACCGAGAATTCCGAGCCGGTGCCGGGACCGATGCTCTCGACATGGCCATGGAACGTCTTGTCGGGATAGGTGTCGATCGTGACGGTGGTCTTGTCGCCGGGCAGCACATGCGTCAGGTCGGTTTCCTTGAAATTCGCCTCGACCCAGACCTTGCGGCTGGCGACCAGCGCGAAGGCCGGCTGGGCGACGTTGAGATATTCGCCGACCGGCAGGCTCGATACGCGCGTCACCACGCCATCGAGCGGCGCCTTGACGGTGGTGTGCGACAGGTCGAGCTCGGCCTGATCGAGCGCCGCCTTGGCCTGCAGTACCAGCGGGTGCTGCTCGATCGCGTTGGCGTCATCGCCGGCCGACGGCGGCGTCAGGCCCGCCGCCTGCTGGCGTGCGACGTCGAGCGCGTTGCGCGCCTCGTCGAGCTTGGCCTGCGACGTGACATGGCTTGCGAATAGCCGCTGTTGACGGTCGAATTCGCGCTGGCGATAGGCGAGATTGTCGAGCGCCTCGCGCACCTTGAGGCGCGCGGCGGCGAGCTCGGCCTGGGCGCGTTCGACGGCGATGCGATATTGCCGGTCGTCGATCTGGAACAGCATGTCGCCGGCGTGGACGAGCTGATTGTCGCGCACGGCGACGGCGACGACGCGGCCGGCGACATCGGCGCTGACCGTGACCTTGTCGGCTTGGACATAAGAATCGTCGGTCGAAACCGTGCTGCCGGCGGTCAGATAAAGATAAGCGGCGACAAGAAGCACCAGCACCGGACCGGCGAGCAGCAGCGGCAAGCGCCACTGCGCGCCGCGATGGCGGAACCAGCGGCGCAAGCGCAACGTGGCAGGCTCGTGACCGAGCGGCAGCGGCGGACGCGTATCGGGACTCATGCGCGCGCTCCGGCGACGTCGCGTGGCTGCGGCTCGCCGCCGCGCTCGGACAGGTTGCGGCGCACCTGGATCAGCAGGTCGATCATGCGGTCGCGGTCGGCTTGGGAAATGCCGGCGAGCGCCTCGCCACGCGTTTCGAGGCCGACGGCGAGCATGCGCTCGAGCACCGGCTTGGCTTTCGCGGTCATGTAAAGGCGGTACGCACGTTTGTCGGCGGGATCGGCGCGACGTTCGACCCAGCCCGCCTGCTCCATCCGGTCGAGCAGCCGCGCCAGCGAGATCGGTTCCATCTCCATCAGCTCGGCAAGCCGCGCCTGGTTCATGCCTTCCTGCATCGACAGCCGGAACAGCACGCTGCACTGGGCGCGCGTCAGACCGATGGCGCGCGCCTTCTGATCGAAACGCTTGGACAGAAGCCGCGCCGCCTCATGCAGGACAAAGCCGAAGGCGCGCTCAAAATCTTGAGTTTGAGCCATGGGCGCAGTGTAATAAGCAGGCTTATGATCGGCAAGGACAGGCCGGCCGCGGCGCGCGCAACCCAGTCCCGCCGCTTTTTCAGGGCATCAGGCCGCCGCCATTGACGTGCAGCACCTGGCCGTTGACCCAGCCCGACGCTGGACCGAGCAGGAACAGGATCGGGCCGACCATGTCGGCGGGTTCGGCGACGCGGCCGAGCGGCACCAGCCGCGCATAATTTTCGAAATCGACGCGCGGATTGGCGTTGGAGGAATCGGCCGGCCGGCCGGTGCCGCCGGTATGGAACGCGGTACGCACGACGCCCGGCGCGAGCGTGTTGGCGCGAATGTGCGGCGCGAGTTCGTGCACCAGCGTCTTGGTGAAGTTCGAGACGGCGGCTTTCGACGCGCTGTACGCCGACAGACCCGGCAGCGGGCGCGCTGATAGTCCCGATGCAGTGTTCACGATCGCCGGCGCGCCGCCCGCCGCAGACGAGGCCTTGAGCAGCGGCACCGCAGCGCGGCAGCAGAGATAGGTCGTCTTCAGGCTGCCATCGACCGTCGCCTGCCACTCGGCGAGCGACAGCTCGTGAAACGACACGTGACGGTTCGGAAAGCCGGCGAGATTGACGAGGCCATCGAGCCGGCCATTGAAAGCGCGGCCGACACGCGCGAACGCGGCTTCAACCTGCGCTTCGTCAGTAGCATCGAATGCGACCGCGAGCTTGACGCCTTCGGGCGGCGGAAATTCGGCGAGCGACGACGGCAGGTCGAGCGCGGCGATGTCGATGTCGATGGCGACCGCCGCCTCGACGAAGGCACGGCCGATGCCGCCGCAAGCGCCGACGACGGCGATGCGCGTGCCCTTGGGCGGCGCCAGGCGCGCGAAATCGATCGCCGCCATCGTCAACCGAACACGATTACTCGGCGGCCTCGAGCACCTCGCGCTGGCCCAATCCCAGGCCCTTGAAGCGGCTGCGATAGAGCAGCGTCAACGCCAGCGCCGCAAGGAAGCCGATGATGCTGGGGATGGTCCACAGCAGGAACAGCTGATTGAGCGGCAGGTGCTGGGCGATGAAGTAGCCGCCGAGGATCGGGCCGACGATCGAGCCGAAGCGGCCGATGCCGAACGCCCAGCCGGAGCCGTTGGAGCGCACCGCCGTCGGATAGATCATGCCCGAGGCGGCGTTGATGCCGAATTGCAATCCCAGCACCGCGAAGCCGGCGATGAAGGCGCACAGCATCACCAGCGACGCCGACGTCTGCGCGAAGAAGCCGATGCCGGCGATCGCCGGCACGGCCAGCGCGAACAGCACCGTCACCGGCAGGAAGCCCTTCTTGTCCATCGGCCGCGCGAGCAGCAGGCCGCCGACCGTGCCGCCAATCTGGATCAGCACGGCGGAGAACTGGGCGTCGGCCGGTGTCAGCACATGGGTGTTGCGCAAAATGGTGGGCATCCACGCGATCATGAAATAGAAGCCCATCAGATTCATGCAGAAACACAGCCACAAGAGCGGCGTGATGTACGCCAGGCCACCCTTGAACAGCTTCGCCGGCGACAGGCTTTTCGTGGTCTTGCCTTCGTCGGCGATAACGAACTGCGTCGAGGCCGAGACCGAGGCCGACGGCGACAGGCGCTTGACCAGCTTCTCGGCGGCGGCGCGCTTCTCGTGCACGACGAGAAACTTGAGCGATTCCGGCAGCACGAAATAGGCCAGGATGGCGAGCGCGATCGGCAGCACGCCGCCGATGAAATAGATCACCTGCCAGCCGTAAGTCGGCGCGAGATAGACCGCGGCGAAACCAGGGAATGCACCGCCGAGCGTGACGCCGCAGAACATGATGATGATCAACGTCGCGCGCACGCGGCGCGGCGCGTATTCGGCGTTGAGCGCGATCAGGTTCGGCATCATGCCGCCGATGCCGACGCCGGCGAAGAAGCGCAGGATGCGCAGCGTCTCGAGATCGGTCGCCCAGCAGCAAGCGAGCGTGAAGATGCCGAAGATCAGGCTCGATGCCATGGTCGCCGTGCGGCGGCCCATGCCGTCGCCGAGATAGCCCAGGATCGGCGCGCCGAACAGCATGCCGAAGAGGCTGGCGCTGATCACCGTGCCCATGAACACGCCGGGATTGGCGACGTGCCATTCCTTGAGCAGCAGCGGCGCCGACGCCGAAATCGCCGAGATGTCGTAGCCGTCGAAGATGATGATGATGAACGACCAGATGATGACGGACCAGTTGAAGCCGTCGAGCCGGCGGTCGTCGATGATGCGGGCGACGTCGATGGTCGATGCCGAAGCCATGCGATTTCCCTCCCCGTTTGCTGGCCGCCTTGCGCCGGCGGTTGTTTGTCTTTGGCCGCGATTATCGGCG
>JBAVMB010000303.1:0-9359 GCA_049689615.1 Allostellaceae bacterium | reverse complement strand
CGATCGGCTTGGCGCGCGCGTCCAGTACGACGAAATCGTTGCCAAGGCCGTGCATCTTGATGAAAGGCGTGCCGCGCATGGGCAGGGATATAGGCGAATCCCGGCGGCAAATAAAGCAAGGGCGGCGGCCAAAAGCGGCAGAAACCGCCAAAAACCAAGCCGTACGCGCCGGGTACCGCGGTTGACAGAAGCAGGCCACGGGCCTAGGTTTCGGGCCGCTTTCAGGGAGCCTTAGCCCTGTTGCCCCTTACGGGGGGAGGCCAGTCCGCGCGTTGCGCGCACTGGCCGCGCACGCATTTGGAGACCGGTTTGTTCGAAAGCCTGAGCAGCCGTCTGGCCGACATCTTCGACCGGCTGAAGCGCAAAGGCGCGCTGTCGGAGGACGAAGTCAACGCGGCGATGCGTGAGATCCGCATTGCGCTGATCGAGGCCGATGTCGCGCTGCCGGTGGTGATGGATTTCGTCAATGCGGTGCGCGAGAAGGCCGTCGGCCAGGAAGTGCTCCGCTCGGTGACGCCGGGCCAAATGGTGGTGAAACTGGTCCACGACCATTTGGTCGCGACGCTCGGCGGCGGTCCGGGCGACAAAGATGAAGCCATCAATCTCAATGTCGTGCCGCCGGCGGCCATTCTCATGGTCGGACTGCAGGGTTCGGGTAAGACGACGACTGCCGCCAAGATCGCGCGGCTGCTGCAGGCGCGCGAGAAGAAGAAAGTGCTGCTTGCCTCCCTCGACGTGGCGCGGCCAGCGGCGCAAGAGCAGTTGGCGACGCTTGCCAAGCAGATCGGCGGCGCATCGTTGCCCATCGTCGCCGGCGAGAAGCCGCTCGCCATCGCCAAACGGGCGATGGACACTGGAAAGCGTGAAGGCTACGACGCCGTCATCCTCGACACCGCCGGCCGGCTCCATATCGACGAGCCGCTGATGCAGGAAGTCGCCGCGGTCCACGAAATCACTCAGCCGGCGGAGACGCTGTTGGTTGTTGACTCCCTCACTGGCCAGGATGCGGTCAACCTGGGCAAATCGTTCGCCGAGCGCATCGCGCTTACCGGCATTGTGCTGACCCGGATTGACGGCGACGCCCGCGGCGGCGCGGCGCTATCAATGCGTGCGGTCACCGGCAAGCCGATCAAGTTCCTCGGCACCGGCGAGAAGCTCGACGCGCTCGAACCCTTCCACGCCGAACGCATCGCCTCACGCATTCTTGGCATGGGCGACATCGTCAGCCTGGTCGAGAAGGCGGCCGAAACCACCGACCGCGATGAGGCCGAGAAGCTGGCGCGCAAAATCGAAAAGGGCGGCTTCGATCTCGACGATCTGGGCTCGCAGCTCAAGCAGTTGCGCAAGATGGGCGGCATGGGCGGCATCCTCGGCCACCTGCCCGGCATCGCCAAAGTGAAGAAGCAGCTCGACCAGGCTAACATCGACGAAACCATGCTCAAGCGGCAGGAAGCGATCCTGTCGTCGATGACCAAGGCCGAGCGCAAGAATCCGAAGCTGCTCAACGCCTCGCGCCGTCAGCGCATCGCCGCCGGCTCGGGCACGACGGTTCCGGAGATCAACCGCTTGATCAAGCAATACCAGGACATGACGCTGATGATGAAGCGCATGGGCAAGCTCGGCCAGAAGGGCCTTGCCCGGCACGGCATCTCGGCGCTCATGCCAGGCACTCCTACGCGACATTGAAACCGAGAGGTCAACGAAAGGAACTCCATGGCACTCAAGATTCGTCTTGCCCGCGGCGGCGCCAAGAAGCGCCCCTTCTATTCGATCGTAGTCGCGGATTCGCGCAGCCCGCGCGACGGCCGCTTCGTCGAGAAGGTCGGCACCTACAATCCGATGCTCGACAAGGGGCACAAGGACCGCATCGTGTTGAAAAGCGAGCGCATCCAGCACTGGATCAAGATGGGCGCGCTGCCGTCCGAGCGCGTGACCCTGTTTCTGGCCGACGCCGGCATGATGAAGCGACCTGAGATTCGCGAGACGCCACAACGCTCGATGCCGCGCGCCGAACGCAAGAAGGTCGATGCGGCGAAGGCTGAAGCGGCACCTGCCGCGGCAGCCCCGGGCGGCGCGGCACTGGCGGCACCGCCCGCCGAAGCCAAGGTCGAAAAGAAGCCGGAAGCTCCTCCGGCAGCCAGCGCTTAAGGAGTAACAAGTGGCGACATCCGCCACATCGCTGGTCTGTCTCGGCGCCATCGCCGGCGCGCACGGCATCAAGGGCTTGGTGCGGCTAAAGAGCTTCACCGCGCGCGCACAGGACATCGCTGCCTACGGACCGCTGCAAGACGCGCAGGGCGCGCGCCGCTACGAGCTCGCCCTTGTGGGATCGTCGCGCGGCGCGCTGATCGCGCGCATCGACGGCGTCGAAGACCGCAATGCCGCCGAGCGGCTCAAGGGCGAGAAACTCTACGTCACGCGCGACCGCCTGCCCGCGACGGCGGCCGGCGAGTTCTATCACGCCGACCTGATTGGGCTGACTGCGGGACTGCAAGACGGCATGACGCTCGGCCGCATCATCGCCGTGCACGATTTCGGCGGCGGACCGAGTTTGGAGATCGAGCGCGCGGCGGGCGACAGCGTCATGGTGCCGTTCACCGCCAGCGTCGTTCCGGTGGTCGATATCGCTGCCGGCCGCGTCGTCGTGGTGCCTCCAGTTGGCTTGCTCGAAGCGGCAGAGCCGCGGCGCAAGGAGAAGGTGCGATGAGTGCGCCATGGACAGCCACCGTGCTGACGCTCTTCCCCGAGATGTTTCCCGGTCCGCTGGGATTTTCGCTTGCCGGCAAGGCGCTCGAGCGCGGTCTATGGCGGCTCGAAACCGTGGACATTCGCGGTTTCGCGCGCGATAAACACCGCTCGGTCGATGACGCGCCGTTCGGCGGCGGGCCAGGCATGGTGTTGCGGCCCGACGTCGTCGATACGGCGATTGCCGGCATCGCCGACCGTCCTGGACCGCTGCTCTATCTTTCGCCGCGCGGCCACCGGCTCGACCAGGAGCGCGTGGCGCGGCTGAGCGAAGGCCCGGGCGTCCGCCTGCTGTGCGGCCGCTTCGAAGGCGTCGACGAGCGGGTGATCGAGGCGCATGCGATCGAGGAGCTGAGCCTCGGCGATTTCGTGCTTTCGGGCGGCGAGCCGGCGGCGATCGCGCTGATCGACGCCTGCGTTCGGCTGCTGCCGGGCGTCATCGGCGATGCCGCCGCGGTGGCCGAGGAAAGTTTCGCGGGGAACTTGCTCGAGTACCCCCATTACACCCGGCCGCAGGATTGGCGCGGCCGGGCCGTGCCGGAGATCCTGGTCTCCGGCCATCACGACAAGGTCCGCCAGTGGCGCCAAGCCCAGGCGGAGGCGGCGACGCAAACGCGTCGTCCGGATTTGTGGCAACGCTATCTCGCCCGCAAGCGGGACAGGCATTAGAAGGCGGAGATCAACATGGACGTCATGCAATTGCTGGACAAAGAAGCGGTGGATGCGCTGGCCAAGGCGCGCGCGGTTCCCGACTTCCGCCCGGGCGACACGCTCAAGGTCAGCATCAAGGTGATCGAGGGCGAGCGCGAACGCATTCAGGCGTTCGAAGGCGTGTGCATCGCGCGCAAGAACGCCGGCGTGAATTCGAACTTCACGCTGCGCAAGATCTCGTACGGCGAAGGCGTCGAGCGCATCTTCCCGCTCTATTCGCCGCGCATCGCCGAGATCGAGGTGGTGCGTCGCGGCGCCGTGCGCCGGGCGAAGCTCTATTACCTGCGCGGCCTTGCCGGCAAGGCGGCGCGCATCAACGAAGCCGAACGCACCACGCTCGAAACTGCGGTAACCGAAGGCGCGCCCGAAGCAGCGTCTGTCGAAGCGACTGCGGCCGCGGCGCCCAAAGGCGAGAAGCCCGCAAAGCGCGCCAAAGCCGACCGCGAAGAGGCCCCCAAGAAGAAGTAGGATCCGGAACCACCATGGCCGCGCCGCGTACGCTTTTCGATAAGATCTGGGAAAGCCATCTCGTCGACACCCAGCCCGACGGGACGTGCCTCCTTTATATCGACCGTCACCTGGTGCACGAGGTGACCAGCCCGCAGGCGTTCGAAGGCCTGCGGACTTCGGGCCGCCGCGTGCGCCGGCCTGACGCCACCATTGCTGTCGCTGACCACAACGTGCCGACGACCGACCGGTCGCGCGGCATCGAAGAACCGGAATCGCGCAAGCAGGTCGAGACGCTGGAGCGCAACGTCAAGGAATTCGGCATTCCGTATTTCGGCCTCACCGACATCCGCCAGGGCATCGTCCACATCATCGGTCCCGAGCAGGGCATGACCCAGCCGGGCATGACAATCGTCTGCGGCGACAGCCACACCGCGACGCACGGCGCGTTCGGCGCCCTCGCCTTCGGCATCGGCACATCCGAGGTCGAACACGTGCTGGCGACGCAGACACTGATCCAGCGCCGCGCCAAGAACATGCTGGTCGAAATCGAGGGCGACGCGCCGCTCGGCATCACCGCCAAGGATCTGATCCTCGCGGTCATCGGCAAGATCGGCACGGCCGGCGGCACCGGCCATGTCATCGAATATGCCGGCAGCGCCATCCGCGCGCTGTCGATGGAAGGTCGCATGACGGTGTGCAACATGGCGATCGAAGCCGGCGCGCGCGCCGGCCTGATCGCGCCGGACGAGACGACCTTCGAATATCTCAAAGGCCGGCCGCACGCACCCAAGGGCGGCGCATGGGAACAGGCGCTGGCGTTCTGGAAGACGCTGCCGTCGGATCGCGGTGCGCGTTACGACACCGTCGTCAAGCTCGATGCCGCGCAGGTCATTCCGCAGATCACCTGGGGCACCAGTCCCGAAGACGTGCTGCCGATCACCGGCTCGGTGCCCAATCCGGCAGCAGTCGCCGATGCCAACAAGCGCGCGGCGATGGAGCGTTCGCTGCAATATATGGGATTGACGCCCGGCACGCGCCTCACCGACGTGCCGGTGCAGACCGTGTTCATCGGCTCATGCACCAACGCGCGCATCGAGGATCTGCGTGCCGCGGCTGCGATCGCCAAGGGCCGCAAGGTCGCGGCCGGCGTCAACGCGCTGGTAGTGCCCGGCTCGGGCCTGGTGAAGCATCAGGCCGAAGAAGAAGGACTCGACCGCGTCTTCATCGAAGCCGGATTCGAATGGCGCGAAGCCGGCTGCTCGATGTGCCTGGCGATGAACGCCGATCGACTCGGTCCGGGCGAACGGTGCGCGTCCACCTCAAACCGCAATTTCGAGGGCCGCCAAGGCCGCGGCGGACGGACGCACCTGATGAGTCCGGCGATGGCTGCGGCCGCCGCGGTGACCGGCAAACTGGCGGATGTCCGGGCTCTCGGCCCGAGCCGCGGCTGAGCCTCGGCGTGACTGTCATAAAGTCGTCATTCGACTGTAATATATCCGTCTTCCGTCGCTCCTAGAGTTCCGGCGTCGCGTGCGTGGCGACGTGGTCGTGCACGGCCGATAACTCACAACTGAGGGGCTTCGTTATGAAAAATCGAATTCTTTGGGGGCTGGCCGGCTTGCTGGCAGGAGCCCTGATCGCCGCATCGGCGCAAGCGAAAGATTTGAACGGCGCGGGCGGCACCGCGATCTATCCGGTTCTCGCCAAGTGGGCCGACGCCTATCACAGCAAGACCGGCATCGCCGTGAACTACCAGGCGATCGGTTCCGGCGGCGGCATCAAGCAAATCACCGCCAAGACCGTCGACTTCGCCAACAGCGACAAGCCGCTGCAACCGGACGAGCTGGCCAAGATGGACGTCGCCCAATTCCCGGCGGTCATCATCTCGATCACGCCAGTCGTCAACCTGCCAGAGATCAAGCCGGGCGAGTTGGTTCTCGACGGCCCTGCTCTCGCCGATATCTATCTCGGCAAGATCACCTATTGGGACAACGCTGCGATCAAGAAGCTGAACCCGCACGTCAAGCTGCCGCACATGGGCATCTCGGTCGTCCATCGTTCGGACGGATCCGGCACGACATTCAATTTCACCAACTATCTCGGCAAGGTCAGCCCGGAATGGCAGCAGAAGGTTGGTGCAGACGTGTCGGTTGAGTGGCCGGTTGGCGTGGGCGGCAAAGGCAATGCTGGCGTCGCGTCAAACGTCCAGCAAGTCAAGGGCTCGATCGGTTACGTCGAGTACGCCTACGTGATGGAAAACCATCTGACCTACACGCGGATGGTGAACAAGGCCGGCAAAGTGCTCGCGCCGACGATGGACTCGTTCCAGGCCGCGGCTGCGAACGCCGACTTCAGCAAGGTCCAGGATTTCTACCTGATCCTGACCGACCAGCCCGGCGAGAAGAGCTGGCCAATCACCGCCGCGACTTACATGCTGATGCGCAAGGATTACCCGGCCGAGCAGAACGAGCCGGTGCTCAAGTTCCTCGACTGGTGCCTGAAAAACGGTCAGGACCAGGCCCGCGCGCTCGATTACGTCCCGCTGCCGAATAACGTCGTGCAGCAGATTGAGGCGTCGTGGACCCACGACTTCAAGGGTGCCGACGGCAAGCCGATCTGGACGGCGTCGGCGGCGAAGTAGGCCGCAGCGCGTTTTTCCAGCTTACGTTAACGACGAGGCCGGGACCCAGTCCCGGCCTCTTTCTTTGCCGGCGGCCTGCGGCCATAGCAGCCTTGCCATGGCGGCCAGGCTCCGCTAAACCCGGGCGCGCATTTCCGATCGGACGGGCTATGCAGAAGTTCACTACGCTGACCGGCGTCGCCGCGCCGTTGCCGATGATCAATGTCGACACCGACAAGATCATCCCCAAGCAGTACCTCAAGACCATCGAACGCACAGGCTTGGGCAAGGCGCTGTTCGACGAGCTGCGCTACAATTCTGACGGCTCCGAGAAGCCCGATTTCGTGCTCAACCAGCCGGCCTACCGCAAGGCCGAGATCCTGGTGGCGGGCGAGAATTTCGGCTGCGGCTCGTCGCGCGAACATGCGCCGTGGGCGCTTTTGGATTTCGGCATCCGCGCGGTCATTGCGCCGAGCTTCGCCGACATCTTCCACAGCAACTGCTTCAAGAACGGCATCCTGCCGATTGTGCTGCCGGCGGAGATCGTCGGCCGATTGATGGACGACGCGCGCAAGGGATCGAACGCGCGGCTGACCATCGACTTGGCGAACCAGACCATTACCCGTCCGGACGGTCAGACGGTGCATTTCGAAATCGACCAGTTCCGCAAGCATTGCCTGCTCGACGGGCTCGACGATATCGGGCTGACGCTCAAGAAGGAGCCGGCAATCGCCAAATTCGAGGATCGGCGCAAGCAGGCGCAGCCCTGGCTCTGACGGCCGTCCGTTTCACGAGAGGACTCATGGCATCCAACCGGAAGATTCTGCTGTTGCCGGGCGACGGCATCGGCCCCGAGGTGACGCGCCAGGCGGCGCGCGTGCTCGAATATTTCGACAAGCGGCGCATCGCCAGCTTCGAGGTCAAGGAGGACCTGGTCGGCGGCGCGGCGATCGACAAGCACGGCACGCCGCTGACCGAAGCGGCGATGAAAGCGGCGCTCGAGGCCGACGCGATCCTGCTGGGCGCGGTCGGCGGGCCCAAGTGGGACAATCTGCCGTTCGCCCAGAAGCCCGAGCGCGGCCTGCTACGGCTGCGCAAGGACATGCAGCTGTTCGCCAACCTGCGGCCGGCATTCGTCTTCTCGGCCTTGGCCGATGCATCGACGCTCAAGCGCGAAGTCGTCGAAGGCCTTGACATGATCATCGTCCGCGAACTGACGGGCGGCGTCTATTTCGGCGAACCGCGCGGCATCACTAATCTGCCGGACGGCACCCGCAAGGCCATCAACACCCAGGTCTACACCACCGGCGAGATCGTGCGCGTGGCGCGCGTCGCCTTCGAGCTCGCGCGCAAACGCGGCAAGCGTGTCTGTTCGGTCGAGAAAGCCAACGTCATGGAAGCGGGCGTGCTATGGCGCGAGGAAGTGACCAAGCTGCACGCCGCCGAATATTCCGACGTTCAGCTCAGCCACATGTACGCCGACAATTGCGCGATGCAGCTAGTGCGCAATCCGAAGCAGTTCGACGTCATCGTCACCGACAATCTGTTCGGCGACATCCTGTCGGACTGCGCGGCGATGCTGACCGGCTCGCTCGGCATGCTGCCGTCGGCGTCGCTCGGCGCGCCCGACCGCAGCGGCCGGCGCAAGGCGCTTTATGAGCCGGTCCACGGCAGCGCGCCCGACATTACCGGCAAGAACCTAGCGAATCCGCTGGCTTCGATCCTGTCGCTGGCAATGATGCTGCGCTACTCGTTCGACATGGACAATGAAGCTAAGATGGTCGAGCAGGCGGTGGCCAAGGCACTCGCCGGCGGTGCGCGCACCGGCGACATCGCGCAGCCCGGGATGACCCGGATCTCGACGACCGAGATGGGCGACCGCATTCTCGGCGAGTTGCAGAAGGTCGCTTAGGCGGCTTTTCGCCGGAACGACGGCGCGACCTGCTCGCTGAAGCGCGCCATTTCGTCCTTCACCTGCTGGTGCGGTTTGAGCCCGACGTTGAAGTAGAGAATGACCTCGCTGAAGCCGGCGGCTTCGACCTTCTTCAGCGTATCGATGATCTGCTGCGCCGTGCCCAGCAGCACGGAATTCTCGGTCAGATCCTCGGGCCGTACTTTGCCGAGCCGATCCACCATGTCGACGAAATAGCGGTAGCTCGGCGGCGCCGTCTTGGGATCGCCTGGCAGTGCCGGTATGACGCATTCGCGGTAATACCGGATCTGGCGCGTGCGCTGTGCCGCTTCCTGCTCCTTGGTATCAGCGAAGTGGATGAAATAGCTGCACATAAGGCGGCCCGGCTTGGTTCCGTATTTGGCGCACATCGCGTGATAGAGCTCGGCCACCTGCTTCAGGCCGCCGAAGGTCATCGCCGCAGCGAACGGCGCCACCACCACGCCGCAACCAAGCCGTGCAGCCAGCTCGATCGACGGCCTGGAGAACGACGCAACATAGGCCGGGATCGGCTTCTGCACGGGCTGAGGCGTGATGCGCACATTGTCGAAATAATAGTGCTTGCCGTGATGCGAGATGCGCTCGCCGCCGGCCGACCACAGGCGGCGCACGACCTCCATGCCTTCCTCGAAAATCGCCTGATTGTCGTCGAAATCGACGTGGAACGGCTCGTACTCGCGCCGGTCATAGCCGCGGCCCGCAGCCCAATCGACGCGGCCGTTCGACAGCAGATCGAGCGTCGCCCATTGCTCGGCGACGCGGATCGGATGGTGCAGCGGCAACACGGTGACCGCCGGCGCCAGCCGGATGCGTTTCGACCGCGCCGCCAAATTAGCAAGCACGAGATCGGGACACGACAACACGCCGAGGGAGTTGAAATGG
>JBAVMB010000302.1:0-1686 GCA_049689615.1 Allostellaceae bacterium | reverse complement strand
CTGCAGACCCACGGCGGTTTCGGCTTCGCCCGCGAATACGATGTCGAGCGCAAGTGGCGCGAGACGCGCCTCTTCCAGGTGGCGCCGATCTCGACCAACCTGGTGCTGGCCTATCTGGCCGAGCATGTGCTCGGATTGCCGCGGTCTTATTGAAGCGTCGGAAAAGCCGCTTTAGCCGCCGCCGGCGCGCGATTCGATAGTTTCGGCGACCTCTTCGCAGACCGCACCCAACTCCAAGAGTTCGGCGCGCGTCTTATGGTCAGCCGTCCTTTCGGCGCGCTCCTTGTATTTGAGCGCCTGTTCCCACCAGTAATTGGCTTCGTCCATCGCCATCCTCCCGCGAGGAAAGCGCAAACCCCTCGGGCCCTAGGCCACGGCCTCGTAACCGCCGCCTGTCCGGCAACGGTGACGCAACGCAGCCTTCGCCCGCTCGACTGTGACCAGTACGTCGTCGACTTCGATCCCGTCGCGTTTTCTTAAAAGCTGCGCGATCGGGTCGCTGAGCAACTCGTCGATCGACGGCTCGATATTACCACGAAAGAGTCGATCCTGCATCGGCATCCTCATCCATTGCACGTGAGGATGCACGATGCTGGTGACACAACGGCGTCAAACCTTGGGCAAAGTTGTGGCCTTTACCTAGAACTTGATCATGTCGTAGCGCGTCAGCGTCGACTTGGCCGAAACCTGCGGCCCGTGCGCGAAATTGTAAGCGACGTAGAGTTCGACGAACGGATCTTCCGCCGACATGCCGTCCACCGGCACGATCACGTTGAAGCCGCGGATCGCCGCTTCGTCGCCGGTGTGCAAGACGGCGCCGTGCGCCGCGGTGCCGGTCACGATCACGGTCTTGATGCCGTGGTCTTTCAGGATTTTCTCGAGGTCGGTGCCGATGAATTTATCCGCACCGGATTGCACCGCCGTCTCACCGTCCTTCGGCGCCAGCTCGGGCAGCGTGTCGACCAAACTGCCGCTATTTACGTAGCTATAGACAACCAATAGGTGGTGGGCACGCGCTTCGCCGAGGAACTTTTCGGTTGCCGGCACCGATGCGACGCAGCGCGGCCGCCGCTGTTCGTTGCATGACTGCTTGACCAAATCCAGCAGCAGCAGCGCCGTGGTCTTGGGATCGACGGTGACACGCTTGAGCTCCGGCGCCGGCGGAATCTTGACGCTCGACCATTCGTCGATGATCGTCTGCTGTGCACTTGCCGGCGTGGCGACTGCGACGAACGCCGCGGCGAAGGCAAATGCGAATTTCACGGCGGTCCCTCCCTTGCCGGTTATTCCCACTCAATCGTGCCGGGCGGCTTCGACGTCACGTCGTAGACGACGCGGTTGATACCTTTGACTTCGTTGATGATCCGCGTCGCGACGCGGCCGAGCAATTCGTGCGGAAAGGGATAGTAATCGGCGGTCATGCCGTCGGTCGAAGTCACGGCCCTGAGCGCGCAGACGTGATCGTAGCTGCGCATATCGCCCATCACGCCGACGGTCTTGACCGGCAGAAGCACGGCAAAGGCCTGCCAGATCGCGTCGTAAAGACCGGCGTTGCGGATTTCCTCGAGATAGATCGCGTCGGCCTTGCGCAGGATGTCGAGTTTCTCGCGCGTGATCTCGCCCGGAATGCGGATGGCGAGGCCGGGGCCAGGGAAGGGATGGCGCTTCACCATGTCATCCGGCAGG
>JBAVMB010000301.1:0-1626 GCA_049689615.1 Allostellaceae bacterium | reverse complement strand
GCCTGGCAGTGTTCGTATCGGCGACCCCATGTCCGCTCATCCTGGCCGCGCCGGTCGCGTTCATTTCGGGCATGGCGCTGGCGGCACGGCGCGGCGTTTTGATCAAATGCGGCGCCGCCGTCGAAGGATTTGCGCGAACGCATACGGTCCTGTTCGACAAGACCGGAACGCTGACCTTGGGCGGCGCACGCTTGCTCGCCATCGAAACGGCTCCCGACGTGACGGCGGACGAGATCCTTCAACTCGGCGCCTCAATCGAGCAGGCTTCGCACCATGTTCTTGCCGAAGTCGTAGTCAAGGCAGCAGTCGAACGCGGCTTGCAGTTGAAGGTCCCGACCGCTGTGCGCGAGCAGGTAGGCTCGGGTTTGCAAGGCGTCATCGACGGCAAGCTGATCAGCATCGGATCGCGCGACATGATTCATGCGCACGGCGACGCCGCAGGGTGGGTGGCGCGTGCCGCGCGCCGCGCCGCGTGGCGTTCGGCGCTAATCGTTTTTGTCGCCGTCGACGGGCTTCCGATCGGTGCGCTGCTGCTGGCTGACGAATTGCGGCCTGAGGCGTCACGGGCCATTCGGCTGCTGCGCGATGCCGGGGTCGCCCGCATCCTTATGGTCACCGGCGATCGCGCCGAATCGGCAGAGACCATTGGCGCCGCGCTCGATCTCGACTCGATTCTCGCCGACCGCGTTCCGGCCGACAAACTGGATGCGGTGCGTATCGAGCAGCGGCTCCATTCGACGACCATGGTCGGCGACGGCATCAATGACGCGCCGGCGCTGGCGGCGGCCGACGTCGGCATCGCCCTTGGTGCCCGCGGTGCCAGCGCGTCCTCGGAGGCGGCCGATGTGGTTATTCTCGCGGATAGGCTCGATCGCGTCGGCGAGGCGATCACGATTGCCCGGCGCGCGCACCGCATCGCCATCGAAAGCATCGCCGTCGGCATGACTCTGTCCGGTCTTGCGATGCTCGCGGCAACCTTGGGTTGGCTGCTGCCGGTTCCGGCGGCGTTCGTACAGGAAGGCATCGATCTAGCGGTCATCCTAAATGCGCTGCGGGCATTGCAGTCGGCCCATCGGTGGCATCACCGGGTGCTTCCAGCCGGGACCGGCATGGAACTGCATCACGATCACGTTGCGCTGATTCGCAACCTCGACCGGCTGCGCATGATCGCCGATGGCCTCGACGACGCAGCGCCCGAAAGCGCAAGAAGCCTGCTCGTCGAAGCCAACCAATTGGTGCGGCAGCATGTGGTTGCGCACGAACGCGCCGACGAGACAACGGTTTATCCGAGCATCGCGCCGATCCTTGTTGCGGAAATCGGCCTGTCCGCAATGAGCCGCGCGCATCGCGAGATCCTGCATCTCGCCCGGCTCTTGGAGCGCCTCGTCAACGATCTGCCCGTCGAAAAGTTGGACCGTTATTTGATCCGCGACGGTCAGCGCATTATCGAATCGATCGAGCAGATCGTCCGCATTCATACCGCACAGGAAGAGGATATTTACGAAGCCATCTCGGCGGCCTGACCGGCAGGCGCGTGTCTGCTACGTCATTGTCCCCGGGGTTGCGCGCGTGACTTCGACGCGCGCTTCGTTTATCGCTGTCGCCCGAAACCGAGGAGACCATGCC
>JBAVMB010000300.1:0-1687 GCA_049689615.1 Allostellaceae bacterium | reverse complement strand
ATCAGAAACAGCGCGGCGTGACCTTGCCCCGGCTATAAGGGAAACGCTCGTATTTCCGCCACAAAGCCCGCCGATATAAGGTGCGATTTCGGAGGAACAGCGTATTAACGAATTCGGGGGCATAAGTCTCACGCATGGATAAGATTCGCATCCGCGGCGGCCGGCCTCTGCACGGTTCGATTGCGATCGGCGGCGCCAAGAACGCGGCCCTGCCGCTGATGACCGCCTGCCTGCTCACGGACGAGCCGCTGATCCTCAGGAACCTGCCGTTCCTGGCCGACATCACAACGTTGTCGCATCTGCTGGTGCAGCACGGTGTGTCGGTTACGATGCCCGGCGCCGAGACCGCCGACGAGCAGGGCCATGTGCTCGAATTGCGCGCGCGCCGCATCGTCTCCACGACCGCGCCGTACGATCTGGTGCGCCGCATGCGGGCGAGCGTGCTGGTGCTGGGGCCGCTGGTCGCGCGTCTTGGGCAGGCGCGCGTATCGCTGCCGGGCGGCTGCGCCATTGGTACGCGGCCGGTCGATCTGCACATCAAGGTGCTTGAGGCGCTCGGCGCCACGATCGCGATCGAGAAGGGCTACATCCACGCCACTGCGCCAAAGGGTCTCAAGGGCGGCGAAATCGTCTTCCCGTCGGTGTCGGTCGGCGCCACCGAGAACGCGCTAATGGCGGCTTCGCTTGCCGACGGCGAGAGCGTCATCGTCAACGCCGCGCGCGAGCCAGAGATCGGCGACCTCGCGCGTTGCCTCAACAGCATGGGCGCCAAGATCGAAGGCGCCGGCAGCGAGCGCATCACCATCACCGGCGTGCCGCGGCTGCACGGCGCAACGCACAGCGTCATTCCCGACCGCATCGAGACAGGCACCTATATGATGGCGGCGGCGATCACCGGCGGCGAGATCGATCTCGTCGGCGCGCCCTACGATATGGTCGCGGCCGCGGCGCAGGCGCTCGAAGGCACCGGTGTCGCCGTCGAGCGGTTGCCCGCGGGCATCAAGGTCAGCCGCCGCGCCAATCGCCTCAAAGGTATCGATGTCGCCACCGCGCCGTTCCCCGGCTTCCCGACCGATCTGCAAGCGCAGTTCATGGCGTTGATGGCGACCGCCGACGGCGATTCCATCATTACCGAGACGATCTTCGAGAACCGTTTCATGCATGTGCCCGAGCTCAACCGCATGGGCGCCGACATCACCGTCCAGGGCGCGTCGGCGTCGATCCGCGGCGTCGCCAAGCTCGCCGGCGCGCCGGTGATGGCGACTGATCTGCGCGCCTCGGTGTCGTTGGTGCTCGCTGGCCTTGCCGCCGAAGGCGAGACCGTCGTCAATCGCATCTATCATCTCGATCGCGGTTACGAACGGCTCGAAGCCAAGCTCGCCGCCTGCGGCGCAGCGATCGAACGCTTGGGCGGCGAGGGCTGAACGCACGATGGCGAGCCAGGCCGAGCCGGATCGTGGGCCGACGCGGCTCCGCCTCAAGGCCACGGACGACGAAGATCTGGCGGTGATCTCGGCCGTGCTCCAGGACGCGATGGTCCTGGTCGGCGACATGACCTACGAGGCCGAGAACCGGCGCTTCGTACTCGTCGCCAACCGCTTCTGCCATGAAACCGGCGTCGAACTCGCTCGCCGTGGCGAGCGTGTGATGAGCGGGCTGCGCATCGACGGCGTTAGCGCGGTCAAGC
>JBAVMB010000299.1:0-4237 GCA_049689615.1 Allostellaceae bacterium | reverse complement strand
GAATTTCGGCACCCTCATAGACGCCGCCGTCGACGCGCACGCCGTCGCCGGCCGGTTCGGCATAACGCACCAGCCGGCCGGCAGAGGGCAGAAAGCCGCGCCGCGGATCTTCGGCGTAGACGCGCGCCTCGATGGCCGAACCCGAGAGTTTTAGGTCCTTTTGCGCGAACGGCAGCTTCTCGCCGGCGGCGATGCGGATCATCAACTCGACCAAATCGAGCCCGGTCACCAACTCGGTCACCGGATGCTCGACCTGAAGCCGCGTGTTCATCTCGAGGAAATAGAAGTTGCGCCGCTTGTCGACGATGAACTCGACCGTTCCGGCCGAGCTGTATTTGGCCGCCTTGGCAAGCGCCACCGCCGCGGCGCCCATACGCGCGCGCGTCTTGGCGTCGAGGAACGGGCTCGGCGCCTCCTCGATCACCTTCTGGTGGCGGCGCTGGATCGAGCATTCGCGCTCGAACAGATGGACGACATTGCCGCGTCGATCGCCGAGCACCTGGATCTCGATGTGCCGCGGCTCTTCGATGTATTTTTCCAGAAACAGCCTGGCGTCGCCGAACGCGGTCTTGGCTTCACCGCTGGCGCGCTGAAACGCCTCTGCAAGCTCGGCATCCGATCTGGCGATGCGCATGCCCTTGCCGCCGCCGCCGGCCGCCGCCTTGAGCATCACCGGGTATTTGATGCGATGGGCAGCGGCGATGGCGGCCTTGGCGTCCTTGATGACGCCGAGTTCGCCGGGGACGGTCGGCACGCCGGCTTTGACCGCGATCTGCTTGGCGGCGATCTTGTCGCCCATCGCGGCGATCGCAGCCGGATCGGGTCCGATGAAAGTGATTCCGGCCTTTGCCAGGGCACGTGGCAGGGCCGGGTTCTCGGACAGGAAACCGTATCCCGGGTGCACCACCTGGGCGCCGGTGGCACGGCATGCGGCGACGATCTTTTTGACGTCGAGATAGCTCTGCGCTGACGGCGCCGGCCCGATGGCAATCGCCTCGTCGGCTTCGCGCACGTGCCGCGCGTCGGCGTCGGCCTCGCTGTAGACCGCAACGGTGGCGATGCCCATGCGCTTGGCCGTGCGCATGATGCGGCAGGCGATCTCGCCGCGGTTGGCGATCAGAATTTTTTTGAACAGGGACACGTCAGAGCGGGATGTTGTCGTGCTTCTTCCACGGATTCTCGAGGCGCTTGCCGCGCAGCATGGCAAGCGAGCGGCACAGGCGACGCCGCGTCGAATGCGGCATGATGACGTCGTCGATGAAGCCGCGCGATCCTGCGACGAAGGGATTGGCGAATTTCTCGCGATACTCTTCCGCTCTGCGCTCGATCTTCTTCGGGTCCTTGAGGTCGCTACGGAAGATGATTTCGACCGCGCCTTTGGGCCCCATGACCGCGATCTCGGCCGACGGCCACGCATAGTTGACGTCGCCGCGCAGATGCTTCGAACTCATCACGTCATAGGCGCCGCCATAGGCCTTGCGCGTGATCAGCGTCACCTTCGGCACAGTCGCCTGGGCGAAGGCGAACAGCAGCTTGGCGCCGTGCTTGATGATGCCGCCATATTCCTGCGCCGTGCCCGGTAGGAAACCCGGCACGTCGACGAAGGTGACGATTGGAATATTGAAACAGTCGCAGAAACGCACAAAGCGCGCCGCCTTGCGCGATGAATCGATGTCGAGGCAGCCGGCCAGAACCATCGGCTGGTTGGCGACGATGCCGACCGGATGGCCTTCGAACCGTGCAAAGCCGATGACAATGTTCTTGGCGAAATCAGGCTGCAGCTCGAAGAACTCGCCTTCGTCGGCGATCTTCTCGATCAGCTCTTTCATGTCGTACGGCTTGTTCGGATTAGCTGGCACCAGCGTATCGAGCGAATTCTCGACGCGGTCGGCGGAATCCTTGGTCGACCGCACCGGCGCCGGCTCCCGGTTGGACGCTGGCAGGAATTCGAGAAATCGCCGCACCTGCAGGATCGCTTCGGCGTCGGTGGCGAATGCCAGGTCCGCAACGCCCGATTTTGTCGTGTGCGTGTGCGCGCCGCCGAGCTCCTCGTGCGTTACGGTTTCATGCGTCACCGTCTTCACCACGTCGGGACCAGTGACGAACATGTAGGAGCTGTCCTGCACCATGAAGATGAAGTCGGTCATCGCCGGCGAATAGACGGCGCCGCCGGCGCATGGGCCCATCACCACCGAGACCTGCGGCACTACGCCTGAGGCGAGCACGTTGCGCTGGAAGACCTCGGCATAGCCGGCGAGGGAGGCGACGCCTTCCTGGATGCGCGCGCCGCCCGAATCGTTGAGTCCGATGACTGGTGCGCCGACGCGGACTGCCTGGTCCATGATCTTGCATATCTTCTCGGCATGCGATTCAGACAGGGAGCCGCCGAAGACGGTGAAATCCTGGCTGAAGGCAAAGACGCGGCGGCCGTTGATCAAGCCATGGCCGGTGACGACGCCATCGCCCGGAATCTTCTGCCGCTCCATGCCGAAATCGGTCGAGCGGTGCTCGACGAACATGTCCCATTCTTCGAAGGTGCCGCGGTCGAACAACAGATCGAGGCGTTCGCGCGCGGTGAGCTTGCCCTTCTGATGCTGCTGCGCGATGCGCTTGTCGCCACCGCCTTTGCGCGCGGCTTCGCGCTTTTCTTCCAGTCGCCGCAATATGTCCCGCATCGGCTCCCCCTGGGCGTCCGGCGGACAGTTTGGCCTGTTTACGCGGCGCGGTGAAGTGCGGCGAAACGGGCGGCAACCGCAATATCGTCACGCACGGCGGCGCGGCGTGCCATCGCTTCGGCGTCCTCGCCCCATCGTTCGATCTGGAAGCTCTGGTCGAGCTCGGCAGCGGCGAAGGCGTCGTCGGCGGCCATCCGGCCTTCGATCAGGGCCAGGGCCAGCACCAGCGAGCCGAGTGTCGCGGTCGCCAGATGCAAGGCCGCCAGAATCATGTCGTCGTAGGCGGCGACGGCGCGGCGATAGGCGGCAAGGGCGTCCGCTGCTTGGGCGACGGGCGTAACGCCGGCGGTAATCGCGAGCGGCGCATAGCGTGCACTGGCCCATTCGAGATGCGGCTGCCAGGCACGCTGCTGGCGTCCCGCAAGCTCGGACGGCCCTTCGGCGCGATAGCAGACGAGGTCGGTCGTGGCGTATTTGGCGATTTCAGCAATGATCTGCTCACGCCGTTGCGCGACGAGATCGATGGCGGTGCCGGTCAACCGCGTCAGCGGCAGGCCTGAGGGCTTGATCGTCTCGCCTTGCGCTTGCCATTCGGCGGCAATCGCTTCGGCCAGTTTCCGGCTGCGAACCACGAGCGGCGCCTTGGCCGGCGTGCGGATCGGCTTACCGTCGAGCAGCACACTGAAGCCGGCCGACGTTTCACCGACCGCGGCCGTCTTGAAGAACCGCTTCATCGTTCGCCGCGAGCCTTTTCGGGCGCCAGATCGGCGAACACGTCACGCTCCTGTCCGTCCTCGAAACCGAAAAAGCTCCACGTCTCGCGCATGTGCGGTGGCAACGGCGCCATGACGATGAGCGTGCCGCCGGCGGGATGCGGAATGGCCAGTGCGCGCGCATGTAAATGAACTCGACGGTTGCCAGGCACGCCGGGGACATGCGTCACCGCGCCGCCGTATTTGCCGTCACCGAGGATCGGCGTGCCGAGCGCCGCGCAATGCGCGCGCAGCTGGTGCGTGCGGCCGGTTACCGGCTCGAGCGCCAGCCACGCAATGCGATCGCCGGCATGCGCCACGGTGCGATAAAAGGTGACGGCGCGCTTGCCTTCTTCGTCAGGCACGACGCGTTCGCCGAGGCGACCGGGCAATTTGGCCAAGCGCTGGTCGACCCGGCCCTGGCGCGGCTCCGGCACGCCGACAACGACGGCCCAATAAATCTTGCGCGCCGCCTTACCGCGAAACGCCTCCGCCAGCTTCGCCGCGGCGCGTGCGTGACGCGCCAGTACCAATACGCCGCTCGTATCCTTGTCGAGCCGATGCACCAAACGCGGCCGTTCCTTGGCGCCGAAGCGGAGTGCGTCGAGCAGGCCGTCGAGATGGCGGTCGGTCTTGGTGCCGCCCTGCACGGCAAGGCCTTGCGGCTTGTCGATGACGATGACGTCGTCGTCGCGGTGCAGGACGCGCGCCTGGATCATCTTGGCGTCGCGCGCGCTGGGCTCGGACGGGCGTGGTGCCGGCGGCCGCGGACTCGCCGCCGACAACGGCGGCACGCGCACGATCTGACCG
>JBAVMB010000298.1:0-2626 GCA_049689615.1 Allostellaceae bacterium | reverse complement strand
AGTTCGGTCATCGCCTACGTCGCGCAGGACGAGGGCTTCTTCAAGAAATACGGCGCCAACGTCGAATTGCGACCGTTCGACAACGGCACCGCCGCGGCGCGCGCGGTGGTTGCCGGCGACCTCGACGCGTCATTCTCGGGCACCAACGTCGTCGTCTTCCAGATCGCCAATGCCGGCATACCCCTTAAGGCGGTCTACGGCTTTCCGCATCCCGACATGGCGCTCGGCTCGACCGATCCGAAGCGCACCACCTGCAAGGATCTGGTCGGCCAGCAAGTGAGCATCGACACGCCGGGCGGCGTCCGGTCGCTCGCGCTCAAGGCGATGCTCGGCGCCGGCTGCCACATGAGCCTCGACCAGGTACAGCAGGTGGCGATGGGCTCGAACACCGCGTCGGCAATGGCCTCGGGCCAGCTGATCTTCGGCGTCGTCCACACCGACGACATTCCCGACATCGAGCTACGCGGCCACAAGAAAGTCTCCGTCATCCAATCGCTGTCGAAAACCAATCCGGACACGCATTATTTGGTGATGACGGTGCGGCAGGACCGCCTCGCCCAAAAGCGCGACGGTTTCGTGCGCACAGTTGCCGGATTGATCGCCGCCGGCCACTTCATGGCCGATCCCAAGAACAACGCGAAAGTGACGAAGATCGCGGCGTCGGCCACCACCCGCGATCCGGCAATCGCCAGCGCCGCGGTGAAGGGCTATCTCGCGATCGGCGTCTGGACGGTCAACGACGACGGCCTGAACAAGCAGCAGATCGACAACTATCTCCAGATCCTCGCCAAGTCCGGCAACATCAAGGAAGGCAAGACGCCGCCGATCTACGATCAACTCGTCGATCCGTCGATCTGGCGTGACGCCGAAGCGCTGGTGAAGAAAGAGAAGTAGCGGCGATGGCGCGGTGGCGGGCTGCGCTGGGGCGGCAGGCGCCCTTCCTCCTCAGCCTCGCGGCGGGTGCGGCGCTGTGGGAGATCGTCGGCCGCAATACCAACGCCGCCTTCATGGCGCCGCTGTCCGAAACGATCGTCCGCATGGTGCAGCTCACCATGTCGGGCGAGCTGCCGCGTGAGGCCCTGTCGTCGGCGACATTGTTCGCCACCGGTCTTGGCTTCGCCATCGTCGTCGGCATGCCGTTCGGCCTGCTGCTGGCACGGGTCAAATGGCTGCGCGAGGCGCTCGATATCTACATCATGGTGCTCTACGCCACGCCGCTGGTGGCGCTGATCCCGTTCATCCTGTCGATTTTCGGCTTCGGCTTCTGGCCGAAGGTGCTGGTGGTGTTTCTGTTCGCGGTGTTTCCGATCCTCTACAACACGATCGAAGGGGCGCGCAGCATCAAACCCGAACTCATCGAAGTCGCGCGCTCATATCGCTCGCGTGAATGGGCGTTATGGCGCGAGGTCATGGTGCCGTACACGCTGCCGTTCACCATGACCGGCATCCGCCAGGCGATCGGCCGCGCGCTGGTCGGCATGGTCGCCGCCGAGTTCTTCCTGTCGGCGACCGGCCTCGGCCAGCTGATCATGACCTCGACGCAGAACTTCGACACCGCCGCCGTATTCTCCGCCGTCCTGCTGATCGTCGCGGCGGGGATGATCCTCATGCGCCTCGGCGTCGCGCTCGAAACGCGCTTCGCCAAGTGGCGGGGCTGACGCCGTGGCGATCAGCAGCACCCTCGCCGTGCCGCGTCACGCGTTGTTCGTCGGGCCGACGGTGCCGCGCATCGTTGCCGGCATCGTTATCCTGGCGGCCTGGGAGATCGTCGTCCGCCTGTTCGCGCCAAGCTATGTCGCGACGCCGACGGGCGTGCTGGCGGCATTCCCGTCGGTGGTCGTCAGTGCACCGTTCCTCGTGGCGCTCGGTCAGACGTTGGGTGCGGTCGCCGAAGGGTTGGCAATCGCGATCGCATGCGGCACCGTCATCGGCCTGATGATGGGCCGCAGCGCGCTCGGCGAACGATTGCTGCGGCATTACATCGATGCCTGCTACGCCATGCCGATGCTGGTGGTGTTGCCGCTGTTCTCGCTGTGGTTCGGCTATACCGGCGCGGCGCGGCTCGCCACCATCGTGTTCGCCGCCATCTTCTCGATCATCGTCAGCGTCGCCGACGGCGCGCGTTCGGTACCCAAGGACTATCTCGAGGTCGCGCGCTCGTTCCGCGCCGGCCGGATGCGCATGCTGTTCGAGATCGTGCTGCCGGCATCGATGCCCTATTTCCTCGCCGGCTTGCGCCTCGCCGGCGGCCGTGCGCTGATCGGTGCCGTGGTGGCGGAATTCTTCACCGCCATCGGCGGTCTCGGTTACTTCATCCTGTTCAATTCGCGCACCTTCCATCACGACGAGGCCTTCGTCGCGGTGCTGTTCCTGTCGGCCTTCGGCGTTGCCGTCGACGTCCTGATCAACTGGTCGACACGCCGCTTCCTGCCATGGTACCGCCGCGACGAGAAGGCCGAATAACGCCGACAAAAACACGGAGAGACGTCATGACTAAAATGTGGATGCGAATCCTGGCGCTGACACTCGGCGCTGCGCTCTTCGCCGGCGGTGCGCAAGCGGCCGACAAGCCGTTCGTCGCAGGACAACCCGGGATTCCGCCGGTATTCGTCGCGATGCAGTTCTA
>JBAVMB010000297.1:0-5394 GCA_049689615.1 Allostellaceae bacterium | reverse complement strand
GCGCCTAGTGGCACGTTTGCCGTAATCTATTCGTGGGGGAGGCCATGAATACGCTTTCCACGGCAAATAAAGTGCCGGCGGTCACCTGGGCATTCTGGGTTGTCTATGTCGCCGCAACGACGCTGGGCGAGACTGGCGGCGACGCGGTGAGCGACACGCTCGACTGGGGTTACCTGGGCGGCACCGCCTTTTTCCTGGCCGTCTTCGTCATTTTGGCCGTCGCGCAAATTCGCGCCAGCAAACTTCGCCCGCCGCTTTACTGGGCGACCATCGTCGCCTCGACCATGTTCGGCACCACCATGGCCGATTTCGCCGACCGCTCGCTCGGCATCGGCTATGCCGGTGGTTCGATGCTGTTGTTCGCGTGTGTGCTGGCCGTGCTCGCCATCTGGTACCGCACGCAAGGCACGATCGCGCCCAGCTCGGTGACCGCGCCCAAGGCAGAAATCTTCTTCTGGATCGCGATCACGTTCTCGCAGACGCTCGGCACGGCGCTCGGCGACTGGGTTTCCGACGGATTCGATCTAGGCTCGGCGACCGGCGCGCTGGTCTTTGCCGCCGGATTGGCCGTGGTCGCGGCGCTCTACTTCTGGACGAGCGTGTCGCGCGTGTCGCTATTCTGGGCGGCGCTCATCCTGGCGCGCCCGCTCGGCGCGACGCTGGGCGATTTCCTCGACCAGCCGCACGATCAGGGCGGATTGGGGCTCAGCCGGCTCCTCGCCTCGGCGATCATCATCGTCTTCATCGTCGCGTGCCTGTTCGTGCTGCCGCAATCCGTGGCGCGGCAGCCGGATCACTCGGCATCGTGACCAGGGCGTGACGGCGACGCAAGCGCCGGTTTCGTCACCATCCCTTGCCTCCCGCGTTCAATCGCGGCCGAGCCATTCGTGGAATGCCCACAAGCCGACCAGCAACAGGCCGCCGATCACTGGGACCGAAATCGCCACTGCTAGCGGTTCGTCGACGGCGTAGCCGAGCGCCGCTGCGCCGTGCGCGATATCGCCGACCAGACCAGCACCGTAATAGGTGATCGCCGCGATCGAGAAGAATTCCACCGTCTGCTGCAGCCGCAACTGCAGGCGCGCGCGGCGGTTCATCGACAACAGCAGGTCGCGGTTCTGCGCCGCCAGCGTGACGTCGATGCGCGTGCGCAGCATGTCGCTGGCGCGAACGACGCGCTCGGACAAGGATTCGAGCCGCCGCTCCATCGTCTCGCAAGTACGCATCGCCGGCGATAACCGGCGCTCCATGAATTCGCCGACCGTTTGGCGGCCTTCGATGCGGCGCTCGCGCAATTCCTCGATGCGCTTCTGCACCAACGCGTAATAGGCGCGCGCGGCGCCGAAGCGATACGGCGTATGTGCGCCGATCGTCGCTAACTCGGCCGCCAATCCCAGCAGCCGCGTGAGCAGCGCCTGTTCGTCCTCGAGCGCGTCGGCACCGGTCGTAGCTTCGGCGATACTGGTAAGATTGCGCTCGATCGCGGTGACCGACGGATTGATCTCGCGCGCCAGCGGCAACGCCAGCAGCGCCATCATCGTGTAAGTCTCGATTTCGAGCAGTCTCTGTACCAGCCGTCCGGCCTGGCGCGGTGAGGTCATCGTGCCGCTGTGTGCGATCATGCGCACGAAATGGTCGCGGTCCGGCCGCAGGTCGGTCCATAGCTGTGCCAGGCCGCCGGCGGCGAAACCGCCGACTATGTTGCCGCCTTCGAACAGCTCGGCGATTGCGGCCGGCGCCGGTGGCTCACCGACGATCAGCGCCAGCTGCACCGCCGCCACCACCTCGCCGGGCAGACCGGCGATCCAATCGTGCGGCAGCGGCAGCGCGCCCACCGGCGGAAACAGCGCGTTGCCCTGCCATGGCAGCACGAAGGTATAGGTCGCGAATTCGGCATGCCTTTCCCAGGTCAGGCCAAAGCCTTCGCATTCGAATTGAACGTGCGATGCACCGGCCGGTGGAACTGGCGCGCGGTGGGCGGCGCAAAGCTGCGATATGGCAGCGCGCTCGACGGCGCTGTCGCCGCCGGTGAGCGCCAAGTGGACGATTCGCGCCGGGGCCGCGACGACGCCATAGGGCCGCGCGTGCAGCTCCCGGGCTAATGCGTCGAATTGCGGATGAAGCGCGGGGCCGCCGACGAAGGCGGCCCCGGTGGATTGGGCAGGCTGCTGGCTCATCGGCCGGCAGCATAGCGCAAACTACGCGCGGTCGAGTGCCTGACGGATAGCGCGGGCGAGCTCGTCCGGTCGGTATGGTTTCTGCAGCAGGCTGAAATCGGCGGCGCCGGTCCGCGGCTCGCTGACGGCATAGCCCGAGGTCAGCAGCACCTTGAGGCCCGGTTTGAGGTTCCGCGCGCGCCGTGCCAACTCGTCGCCGAGCATGCCGTGCGGCATCGAATAATCGCTGAACAGCAGATCGACCCGCGGCTCGCGCTCGGCCAAGGTCAGCGCCGCGGGCGCGTTGGCGGCGATCAGCACCCGATAGCCGAGCGACCGCAGACTTTCCGCCACCATCTCGCGCAGCTCGGCGTCGTCTTCGACCACCAGCACGGTTTCGGCCTTCGCGGCAGCGGTCCGCGCCAGCGTTTCGGCGCGCTCACTGGGCACGTCGTCGGCGCGCGGCAGATAGAGCCGCACAGTCGTGCCGACGCCCGGCTCGGAGCTGAGTTCGGTGTGGCCGCCCGACTGTTTGACGAAACCGTAGACCTGAGACAGGCCGAGACCGCTGCCCCTGCCGACTTCCTTGGTGGTGTAGAACGGCTCGAAGGCGCGTTCGAGCACATCGGGTGCCATGCCGCTGCCAGTATCGTTCACCGTCACGCGCACGTAGCGGCCGGGCGCGACGCCGATACCGGAACCGGTATCGACCGTCACCGAATCGGTCTCAATCGATACGCGCCCGCCGTCTTCCGGCATGGCATCGCGCGCATTGACGACGAGGTTGAGCAGCGCCGCCTGGAACTGCGCGGGATCGACGCGGCAGGGATCGACCGTCGGACTGAGCAGGAACTGGATCTGCACGCGGTCGCCGGCGGCGCCGCGCAGCAGGTCACCGAACTCCTTGATGACGCGATTGAGGTTGACGGTTTCCGGCCGCAGCGACTGGCGGCGGGCGAAGGACAGCAGTGATTGGGTCAAGCGCGCGCCGCGTTCGGCGCCGCGCGTCGCCGCCTGGATCAGACGCCGCGCCGGTTCGGCAGCAACCAGCCGCTGCAGCTGCTCGAGGCTGCCGAGGATTACGGTCAGCAGGTTGTTGAAATCGTGCGCCACACCGCCGGTGAGCTGGCCGATGGCTTCCATCTTCTGCGCCTGGCGGTACTGCTCCTCGATCTCGGTGCGGCGGTCGGCTTCGGCGGCGGCCTGGCGCGTGCGGTGGAGCGCGATCATCGTCGCGGCAATGAGCGACAGGGTCACCGGAATGCCGTAGATCAGATGGCTGCCCATCGCCCGCGCCCAGGCGCCGATAATATTGGCGCGATCCATGCCGGCGACGACGTAAATCGGAAAATCGCCGACCCGTTCATAAGCGTACATGCGTTCGGTGCCGTCGGCGGTGGAACCGCCGGTGAAGCTGCCGAACATCGGGGCACCCTGGATCGCCTGCATCAACGGCGTACCGGCGGCGAACTTGACCGGTCCGCCGGCCGGCGGATCGCGCGCCAGCAGCACGCCGTCGTCGCGCATCAGGCTGGTGCCGGAATCACGCTCCTCGGCCAGCGCGGCGTAGAACTTCGAGAAGTACGCCGGGTTCATGACGATCTCGATCAAGCCGCCGGGCGCCGTGCGGTCCGGTTTCGGGCGGGCGACGATGAATTCAAACTGGCCGTCGAGCGTGTCGCGCGCGACCGACGAGATCAGCAAGGCATCGCTGTTGGCGCGGTTGACGCGAAAATCGGGCGGCAGCTCGGCAGCCAATCCAAGCTCCGGAAACCGCGCGTCGGTCGCGGCGATGCGGCCGTCCGGCGAAATCATCCGCACTTCCGTCGCTTGCGGCAGGCTCGCCTTGATCTGCTTGAGAAACTCGTGGAGCTCGGCCGACTGGGCGATCTGCCCCCAGGTCATCGTCGCGGTGTGGTCGGCGATGCGGTCGGCGGCGAAAGCGTCGGTCTGGAAGACGGTCTGCGCCTGCTGGGCGGCGACGTCTGCGAGGCGGCGGATGTTCTCCTGGGCATCAGCGAAGGTGGCGCGGTAATTGAGCCAGGCTGCGCCGGCAAATAGCAGAATCGGCGTAGCGATCGCCGCCGCCAGCAGCAATTGCAACGGCCGGATGGCGTCCCGGGCGGCCGATTCAGCGCGTTCTGGCAACCGCGTCCTCCTGCGCGGAATATTACTCGGCGCGCCGCCAAAGAAAAATGGGCCGCGCTTTGCGGCGCGGCCCAAGTTCAGGGAGGAAAAGCCCGAAGGACTTGCGGCGGGACCGGAATCCCGAACCGCACGGTGGTTATACGCCGCAAATTCTCAACAAATTATTAAGTCGCGGCGCCGCCTTAACTTTGTATGGTTAATTAGGCACCGATGGCGTCGAAATAATCGCCAATCGAACGCGTCAGCGAGCGTGCTACTTCAATCCGGTACGGCGCACGGCGCAGATCGAGCTCTTCGGTGCGGTTCGACAGGCAGCCGATTTCGACCAGTGCCGACGGAATGTCCGGCGCCTTGAGCACGGCGAAGCCGGCGGAACGGTGACTGTTGGTCAACATCACCACGTGACGGCCGAGTTCGTTAACCACGTCTTGCGCGAAGCGGATGGAAAGATTGTTCGTCTGACGGCGCGTCAAGTCGATGAGGATGCCGTTGACCTGCGGATCGTGGGTGTCGAGCTTGACGCCGCCAACCAGATCAGCGCGGTTCTCGCTGGCGGCGAGCAGCGCCGCCTCACGGTCGGACGCCTGCTCCGACAAGGTGTACACTGAGGCGCCGCGCGCCGCGCGGTCGGGCAACGCATCGGCATGCACCGACAGGAATAGGTCGGCGCCGGCGGCGCGGGCGCGCGCGACGCGGCCTTCGAGCGAGATGAATTCGTCGTCGCGGCGCGTCAGCTGCACCCGATAGCGGCGCGTCGCCTGAAGCTGATGCGCCAGTTCGATAACGGTCGGCAGCGCGATGTTCTTTTCATAAGTGCCGACGACGCCGATCGCGCCCGGATCGACACCGCCATGGCCGGCGTCGAGCACAATCAGTGGCAGGCCGGGCCGGACCGCCGTCGCTGCCAGCGCGCGTTGCACCGGCACAACGCCGGCACCGGCGACAAGTGCGGCGACGAGCTGGTTGAACCGGCGGCGGTTAATGGTGGCGCACGACAAGGCCGAATCCCTTCGCTAGGCAGCGATTCCCTTAGGGTTGTTCAAGCACTTGGCGGTGAAAATTAGGTTAAGCCTTAGGAAATGTCCATATC
>JBAVMB010000296.1:0-3757 GCA_049689615.1 Allostellaceae bacterium | reverse complement strand
GCAGTCGGGCGCGGCACCGGTCAGGATTTGGCCTCTGGCTCGTGGGTTATGGGAATAATGCGACGAATGGTATGCGGCTGACTTTACGGACCGATATCTGGTAGATTCGCCGCAGGTTCCGTGACTATTTTCCAAGGCCCATGACCGAGACTGTTGCCGTTGCCGCCGATCACGGCGGATTTGATCTGAAAACTGTTCTCCTGCCCGAGCTGCAGGTGTTCGGCTTGGGCGTCCTCGATCTCGGCACCGACAACCATCAGTCTGTCGATTATCCCGATTTTGCCGACGCGGTCGCGCGCGCGGTCGAGGACGGACGTGCGCGCTGGGGCTTGCTGATCTGCGGCACCGGCATTGGCATGTCGATGGCCGCCAACCGGCATCGCGGCGTGCGCGCCGCGTTGGTGCACGACGGCCTGACGGCGCGCCTCGCGCGTCAGCACAACGACGCCAACGTGCTGGTGCTCGGCGGCCGCATCCTCGGACCCGAACTTGCCAGGGATTGCGTCAAAATCTTCTTCGCGACGCCGTTTGAAGGCGGCCGTCACGCGCGTCGCATCGCCAAGTTCTCGCCGGTAAAGGCGCAGGCATGACGGTTTCGAAACCTACACCGGCGACCGACCGATTTTTTGCCGCTACGCTGCCCGAGGCTGATCCCGAGATTGCCGCTGCCATCGGCCGCGAGCTCAAGCGCCAGCAGGATCAGATCGAGCTCATCGCTTCCGAGAATATTGTGTCACGCGCCGTGCTCGATGCGCAGGGCTCTGTGCTGACCAACAAATACGCCGAAGGCTATCCGGGCCGGCGCTATTACGGTGGCTGTGAATTCGTCGATCAGATCGAGCAGCTGGCGATCGACCGCGCAAAAAAACTTTTCAACTGCAGCTTCGCCAATGTGCAGGCACATTCCGGCTCGCAAGCGAACCAAGCTGTGTTCCTGGCGCTGCTGCAGCCCGGCGACGTTTTCATGGGTATGTCGCTCGCCGCCGGCGGCCACCTGACGCACGGCTCGCCGGTCAATCTGTCAGGCAAATGGTTCCGGCCGATCCATTATGGCGTCCGGCGAGACGACTCGCGCATCGACATGGATGAGGTCGAACGCCTGGCGCAGGAGCAGCAGCCCAAGCTTATCATCGCCGGCGGTTCGGCCTATCCGCGCGTCATCGATTTCGCGCGCTTCCGCAAGATCGCGGATTCCATCGGCGCATATCTGATGGTCGACATGGCGCATTTCGCAGGCCTGGTCGCCGGCGGTGCGCATCCGTCGCCGCTGCCGCACGCCCACGTCGTCACCACAACGACGCACAAGACACTGCGCGGTCCGCGCGGCGGCATGATCCTGGCAAACGACGAGGAGATTGGCCGCAAGATCAACTCGGCAATCTTTCCGGGCCTGCAAGGCGGTCCGCTGATGCATGTCATCGCAGCAAAAGCGGCGATGCTGGGCGAATGTTTGCGGCCCGAATTCAAGGCCTATGCCCGCGCCGTCGTCGACAACGCGCGCATCTTGGCGGCAACCCTGTCGGAGAGGCAGCTTGCCATCGTTTCGGGCGGCACCGACACGCACCTGATGCTGGTCGACCTGCGGCCGAAGAAATTGACCGGCCGCGCGGCCGAAATTGCGCTCGAACGCACTGGCATCACGTGCAACAAGAACGGTATTCCGTTCGATCCCGAGAAGCCGGCCGTCACGTCGGGCGTTCGCCTCGGCAGCCCGGCAGGCACGACACGTGGCTTCGGTCAGGCCGAATTCCGGCTCATCGGCGAGTTCATCGTCGAGGTGCTTGACGGTCTTGTGGCCAACGGCGACGCCGGCAACGGCGCGATTGAGACATCGGTCAAGAAACGGGTCCAAGCGCTGTGCGCGCGCTTCCCGGTCTACCCCTAGGAGAGGAAAACGATGCGCTGTCCGTTCTGCGGATGCGAAGATACACAGGTCAAGGACTCGCGGCCGACTGACGATCGGGCCTCGATCCGACGGCGGCGGCTCTGCCCGAATTGCGCCGCGCGCTTCACGACGTTCGAGCGCGTACAGTTGCGCGAACTGACCGTCATCAAGAAGAACAACCAGCGCGAGCCGTTCGAGCGCGACAAGCTGGCGCGCTCCATCCAGATCGCGCTCCGCAAACGGCCGGTCGAAGGCGAACGTGTCGAACGCGCGATCAATTCGATTGTCCGTCAGCTCGAAAGCTCCGGCGAGACCGAAATCAAGAGCGACATGATCGGCGAGTTGGTAATGGAAATGCTGGCGACACTCGATCCGGTCGCCTACGTCCGCTTCGCCTCGGTCTACCGCAACTTCCGCGAGGCGAAGGACTTTGGCGAGTTCATCGATCGATTGGATCGCTTGGCCACCGAACGCGACTGAAAGCGATGCGATGAGCGACGCCCGCTTGATGCGCGCGGCGCTGGCGCTGGCGCGGCGCGGCCTTGGCCGGACCTGGCCCAATCCCAGCGTCGGCTGTGTGATCGTCAAAGACGGAATGGTCGTCGGCCGAGGCTGGACCCAGCCGGGTGGACGGCCGCATGCCGAGACCGAGGCGTTGGCGCGCGCCGGACGCAGCGCCAAAGGCGCCAACGCCTACGTCACGCTCGAGCCGTGCTGCCATCACGGCAAAACGCCGCCATGTACCGACGCGCTGATCGCCGCCGGCATTCGCCGTGCGGTCGTTGCCATCGAAGATCCCGATCCGCGCGTCGCCGGCAAAGGTATCGCCGCGTTGCGTGCCGCCGGCGTCTCCGTCGAACTTGGGCCCGCCGCCGACGATGCGCACGAGATCAATGCCGGATTCATGTCTTCGATCACGCGTGGCAGACCGCTCGTCACGTTGAAGCTCGCGACCTCGCTCGACGGCCGCCTGGCCGTCGCGTCGGGCGAGAGCCGGTGGATCACCGGCGAGCCGGCGCGGGCGCGCGGACATCTGCTGCGTGCGACCCACGACGCCGTGATGGTCGGTAGCGGCACGGTGCTTGCCGACGATCCGGAACTGGCCTGCCGGCTGCCTGGCCTGAGTGATCGCAATCCGGTACGGGTCGTGATCGACGGCGGATTGCGCGTGCCGTTGACCGCCCGTGTGGTTGTCGACGCCCGACACGTGCCGACTTGGTTCGTGGTGCGTCATGGCGCCGCAAGCGAACGCCGCGCGGCATTGACTGGCAATGGCGTCGAGGTGATCGAAGTGCCCGCGCTGCGCAGCGGCGAAACCGATCTTGCCGCGGCACTCGCCGCACTCGCCGGCAAGGGGATCACACGTATCCTGGTCGAAGGCGGCGCGACCCTCGCGGCCGCGTTGGTGCGCGCCGATTTGGTCGACCGCATTGCCTGGTTCCGTGCACCGTCGCTGATTGGCGGCGACGGGCGTGCGGCGTTGGACGCGCTTGGCGTCGCTGCGCCCGCCGAGGCGCCACGCTTCATCCGTACTGGCATCGAGCCGATCGGCGACGATGTGCTGGAAACGCTCCAACGCGCGGTTTAAGGTGGCACTCTAAGGTATTGCCATGTTTACTGGAATCATTGCCGACCGCGGCACTGTCCGCGCCGTGAGGCCGGGCGCCGACAGCGTCTTCGAGATCGCCACCGCGCTCGACCTCGGCGATCTGGCGCTTGGCACATCGGTTGCCTGTGCCGGCGTGTGCCTGTCGGTAATCGAGAAGGGTGCTGACTGGTTCGCCGTGCAGGTTTCGGCCGAGACCCGTGCGCGCTCGACCGCTGGAGCGTGGCGTGAGGGAACGCCCATCAACCTTGAACGCTCGTTGCGTC
>JBAVMB010000295.1:0-2964 GCA_049689615.1 Allostellaceae bacterium | reverse complement strand
GTCCTGGCCTGCGCCTTGGCGACGTCGAGCCGCAGCGCATACGGCAGGCCCTGGCGGATGCGGGCGCGGCGCTCATCGTCGGCGAGGTTGCGGCAGGTGCCGGGATAGACCGGCGGCGCGTCGTGCGGCGCGGCGACGGCCGCTTCGAGTTCGGCCTTGATCGCGGCGCGGGTGCAGAAGCACGGATAGATCAGCTCCATCGCCTCGAGCTGCGCCAGCGCCGCGCGATAGTCGTCGAAATGCTCCGATTGCTTGCGCACGCCGCCGTTCCAGGCAATGCCGAGCCAGGCCACATCGTCCTCGATGGCGTCGGCGAATTCGGCGCGGCAGCGGCCGCGGTCGATGTCCTCCATGCGCAGCAGGAACCGGCCGCCGCGCTCGCGCGCGATGCCGAACGCGAGCAGCGCTGAATAAGCGTGGCCGAGATGGAGATAGCCGGTCGGGCTCGGCGCAAAACGGGTAACGACGGACATGGGGGCAATCTAAAACGTCGCCGCGCCCGTTGGAATTATCGTCACTTGTCGCCTGGCTTCGTGCAACAAAGCCAGGTCGCAGCGACCGCGAAGGCGCCGGCCGCCAATATGGCGCCGGTGCCAAAGACCCATACCGGCCCGCCGCCGACCCACAATGCGCCGGCTGCGAAACTTGTGCACAAAGCCGCGACGCCGACGGCGAGATCGGCGGCGCCAAACGCGAGACCGCGCAGCTTTTGCGACGTCGCGGCGGCAATGCTGGCGCCAAGCGCACCGTGCACCGCCCCCATCTGCAAGCCCCATAGAACGGTGCCCACAACGACGGCAGGCACGCTGTTAGCAGCTGCCAGCACGGCATCGCCCGCAACCAGCAATCCGGCGCCGAACGCAAGCATGCGTCGCCGGTCGAACCGATCGGCCATCGCGCCGAGCGGGTAAGCCGAGACGGAATAGAGGCCGTAGATCAGCACCAGAGTCAGCGGTACATAAGCCGGATCGACACCGACGCGCAGCATCGCGAGCAGAAGAAATGCCTGTCCGACGCGTCCGGCCGCGAGCAGCGCCGCGAAGCCGATCGGCCACCAGACGGCTGCGGCGAGCTGCCGCAGATCGTGCAATCGCTGCAATCGCAGCCGGCGGCGCGCGGACTTGCGCGGCTCGTCGACGCCGACGGCGAGCACCATGACCGACATCATCGCCGGAACCACCGCTGCGGCAAACACGACGCGATAATTATCGCCGGTCGCCGCCATCAGCAGCATCGCCGCCAGCGGACCCACCATCGCGCCGATCGAGAACAGCGCGAAACGCAGGCCGAAATACCAGCCGCGGGTGCCGACGGCCGTGAGGTCGGCGATCAGCGCATCGCGTGGCGCATCGCGCAGCCCTTTGCCGACCCGGTCGAAAACGCGGATCGCGAGCACCTCGATCGGCAGCCGCGCCAGTGGAAACAACGTTTTCATCGCCGCCGCCAATACATAGCCGCAGAGCAGCAGCGGCTTGCGCCGGCCGAGCCGATCGCTGAGCACGCCCGAAAGCACCTTGACGAGCGACGCGGTGCTCTCGGCGGTACCTTCGATGGCGCCGACCCAAAGAGCGCTGGCGCCGAGCCCATTGACGACGAACGCCGGCAACAGCCCGAGTACCATGAACGACGAAACGCCCATGCACAGACTGACAACCCCGAGTGCCGCGACGTTGCGCGTCGACGCCATGCGCTGGACGCCGCCCTCCGCACTTAACGTGCGGCGCAATTCCACAGCAGGCCGATCAGCCATCCCGCGACAAATCCGATACCGCCAGTGATCCCGATCAGCGTCGCCGCATCGGCGATGTTGAATGGCGTCACCGTCCATACCGGCGCGATGAAATGGATACGCAGGATGAAATTAAGCACGGGCTGCGCCCAACCCACGGCCACGAGTGCCGCCCAAGCGGAATGGTAGCCGCCGAGAAACAAGCCGAATACCAGCCCGAGTTTCCAGGGATTGACCGCCGGCATGGCACGCCTCCTTTGTTGGCGCATCATCGCAATCGGCACAGGGTGTGGCTTGATCTGAATCAAGGAGAACCGTGGCGCGGCTTTGATCTCGCTCAATGCGCGATCCCGGCCAATCCGCTAGGAATTGCGGCGCTTTTCGCCTTTGGGAGACTTCATTTGGTTTCGGAGCGTCTGTTCCGACGGATGCTGGCCGCCATCGCGGTCGCCGGCTTGGCGGCCGGAGGCCTCGCCGCGCTGACCGGCCGCCAACACTTTGCGGCACTGTCGTGGATGGTCGCGACGCTGCCGGTGATCGCGGGCCTGGCGGCATACATCATCCGCGACCTCCGTGCCGGGCGCGTGGGTGTGGACGCGATTGCATTGTTGGCGATGGCCGGCGCACTGGCGCTCGGTCAGCCGCTGGCGGGCGCAGTGGTCGCGCTGATGTACGCAGGCGGCAACGTGCTCGAAGACTTCGCGGTGGCGCGTGCCGAAAAGAGCCTACGCGCCCTGGTTGACCGTGCGCCGCGCATTGCACACCGCCGCGAAGGCGACAAAGTCAAAGATGTGCCTGTCGGCGACATCGCCGTTGGAGACGGCATTCTGGTGCGGCGCGGCGAAGTCGTTCCGCTCGACGGCATTCTCGTCTCCGAATCCGCCATGATCGACGAATCACCACTGACTGGTGAACCGTTACCCGTCGTCCGTGGCAAGGGCGCCGCTATCTGTAGCGGCGCGATCAACACCGGCGATGCGTTTGAAATGACCGTCACCGCCCTCGCTGGCGACAGCACCTATGCCGGCATCGTTCGCCTGGTCACCGCCGCGCAGGCAGCCAAGGCGCCGTTCGTCCGTTTGGCCGACCGGTTCGCACTGGTGTTCTTGCCGTTAACGGCCGTGGTCGCTTTCTTCGCGTGGGTCATTTCCGGCGACCCAATGCGCAGCCTGGCAGTGTTCGTATCGGCGACCCCATGTCCGCTCATCCTGGCCGCGCCGGTCGCGTTCATTTCG
>JBAVMB010000294.1:0-11279 GCA_049689615.1 Allostellaceae bacterium | reverse complement strand
GCGCCATAGGTCACCGTCACGTCGCCGCGGCGCGCGATGGCGCGCAACGCCGCCGCGGTTGACCGCTTGAAGACCTCGACGGGTGAATCGTTGTCGGACATGGCCGTGGCCTCCGGCGCGTCAGCTGATGGTGACGCGGACGCCGCTTTCCTTGAGCTCGCCGCCGAAGCAGCGCTGGTAGTATTCGGCCACGGTGGCGCGCTCGACTTCGTCGCACTTGTTTAGGAAAGTGGTGCGGAAGGCGAAGGCCAGATCGTTGAAGATGCGGTTGTTCTCCGCCCAGGTGATGACGGTACGCGGCGACATGACGGTCGAGATGTCGCCGTTGATGAAGCCGGCACGCGTCAGTTCGGCGAGCGATACCATGGCGTGGACGATGCGGCGGCCCTCTTCGTTGTCGTAGGACGGCGCCTTGGCAAGCACGATGTCGACCTCGGCATCGTGCGGCAGGTAATTCAGCGTCGCGACGATGTTCCAGCGGTCCATCTGACCCTGATTGATCTGCTGCGTGCCATGATAGAGACCGGTCGTGTCGCCCAGGCCGACGGTGTTGGCCGTCGAGAACAGGCGGAACGACGGGTGCGGATGGATCACCTTGTTCTGGTCGAGCAGGGTGAGCTTGCCGTCGACCTCGAGCACGCGCTGGATGACGAACATCACGTCGGGCCGACCAGCATCGTACTCGTCGAAGCACAGCGCAGTCGGATGCTGCAGCGCCCACGGCAGCAGACCTTCACGGTACTCGGTGATCTGCAGCCCGTCCTTGAGCACGATCGCGTCTTTGCCAACGAGATCGATGCGGCTGATGTGGCTGTCGAGATTGATGCGGATCAGCGGCCAATTGAGGCGCGCGGCGACCTGCTCGATGTGGGTCGACTTGCCGGTGCCGTGATAGCCCTGTATGAGGACGCGCCGGTTGTAGGCAAAACCGGCGAGAATCGCGAGCGTCGTGTCGCGGTCGAAGCGATAAGCCTCGTCGAGATTCGGCACATGGTCGCTCGGCCGCGAAAAGGCTGGCACTTGCAGGTCCGAGTCGATGCCGAAGGTCTGCCGCACCGAAACCGTGATGTCTGGCCGGTCGAGCGTCTCGTCGGATGGGGTCGTCGTATTCACTGGCATAACCGCTTTCTGTCGCTGTTCTTTGTCACGAGGTGTAGCAGGCCTTGAGCGTCGAATAAGCCTGGTTGATGATTTTGAGACGCTCCTCGGCGTCCTTGTCGCCGCCGTTGGCGTCGGGGTGGTTCTGTTTGACCAGCGCCTTGTAGCGCGCCTTGAGATCCGGCAACGACACCGGCTCGTTCAGGTCGAACACCGCCAGCGCACGCGCCTCGGGCGATGCCGGATGGCGATGTCGCCCGGCGGCGTTTCCGTTGGCCGCCGGCTCGTCGTCATCGAGATCGAACAGACCGTCGCCCTTGAACCGCGCCTGATAGCGAAACGTACGCGATCCGAGCGGCCAGGTCGGCCGTTGCCAGACGGTATCGCGCCGAATTTCGCGCTCGATTTCGTCTGGTGACATGCCGGCGTAGTAATTCCACGACGAGTTGTAGAGCCGAACATGATCGAGGCAAAACCACAGGTATTCATGCAACGCCGAACGCGACCGCGGCGCACGGAATTCCCCCATTCCAGCACAGCCGAGATGGTCGCAAGGCCGGTGCTTTGCCGCCCTGTCCGGGTCGGCATGGCTCGCGCTTACGGGACGTGGCATGATGTTTCTTAGTATGGAGAGGCAGCGGATTCCTGACAAGCTTATGCCGATCGCAAGTCACGGCCCTCCACAAAATGGGCTTATTTCCGAGGTTTTAAAGGGCTAAATCGATGTCCGGAGCGGTCGCCGAGCGAATCCGTAACAAACTCGCTGCCTTGCAGCCCACGCGGCTCGTTATCCATGACGATTCCGGCCGCCATGCCGGACATGCTGGCGCACGTCCCGGCGGCGAAAGCCATTTCCGGCTGGAAATAGTTTCAGCCGCCTTCGCCGGCGAAAGCCGGGTTGTGCGGCAACGGCGCGTTTATGCACTGCTCGCGGACGAGCTGCGCGCCGGCGTGCATGCGTTGCAACTGACCACGCTGGCGCCCGGCGAGGATCGCGGCGTAGGCTGAATGCCCGAATATTCAATCGTTGCAATCTACGGTTGTATTGCGCTATTGCCGTTCTCTTAAGGGTTGCAACGCGCGCAAATCGCGCTAACATTTAACTATGGGTTCTCGTGAACAGAGGCTGGCCGGTCACGATCAGACCGGAGGCGGAGGAGAAGTGCGTGTCGGTTCTACACGCTCGACGCTGGTCAATCGCAACGTCACGGTCGAAGGCCACCGCACCAGCATCCGCCTCGAGCCAGCAATGTGGGAGGCGCTCGCCATGGTCTGCAAGCGCGAGAGCAAAAACATGAACGAGCTTGTGACTGGAATCGCTCGCGGCCGCAATCAGTCGACGCTCACGGCCGCGATCCGCGTATTCCTGCTGACATATTTCCAGGCGGCCGCCACCGACGAAGGCCATCTGCGCGCAGGCCACGGCACTGCGCGGCCCCGCGTTCGTGTGTGACGCGCGCTCTCAGCTGCGCGCACCGGTGTAATAATCCGGCCAGAGTTGTTTGACGATTTCACCGTCGCTACGGAACGCGTGACATGTGCCGATGAGCCGCGGCCGCTCTTTCGGAGGCTGTGGTGGCGCATCGCCGCACGCCTGCGTCAGGCGGCGGCGATAAGGATAAATCGTCTGATAAGCCGTGGTCGCGATCGGCCCCATCAGCTCGACCAAGTGAGTGCAACCCTCGATCCCGCCAAGCCGCTCGCGTACTTTCGAGAGGAACCCGGGCCGGAGACTCAAACCCTCGAGGCGGGCGAAATTCGGCGTGATCGCCGGGCAGACCGAAAATGGACTTTTGTCGATGACGGCTTCGACGCTGCGAATGATCAGGTCGTCATCGACGGTGAGCCGGACCCACATGTCGTGCACCGGATCGCCCGGCTCGATACGGCCGCGATGGTCATTGTCGAAGGCATAGGTCTTGGTGTCGGTCAGATGGCCTTCGATATCCCACAAACCGTCGTTGCGGCGATAGCCGCGGCAGTGGATTTGGCGTGTGTGGATGTGTTCACGCGGCGACGCGGACGACAGCGGCATGGCCGGACCCTCCCGAAACGGCGAACTATTGAGAGCCGCGCACAGGCCGCGCCAGCGTCTTGACCGCGTCGCGCAGGAATGCACGCAGCGTGTCGGCGCTGACGTCGCGACTGACGAAGGCTTGGCCGATGTCGCGTACCAGGATGAGGCTGATGCGGCAATCCTTGACCTTCTTGTCCTTGCGCATGAGCTCGAGCAGGGCGTCAGCATCGACGCCGTCGATCTCGGTGCGCAAGCCGATGGCGGCAAAGTGGCGCCGGACCCGGCTGGCCGCGTCCGCCGGACATAGACGCAACTTGGCCGAAAGATCGAAAGCTATGGCCATACCGAGCGCAACTGCCTCGCCATGCAATAGCGTATTGCCGAATCCGGTCGCGGCCTCCAATGCGTGGCCGAAAGTATGGCCGAAGTTCAGTAACGCGCGTTCGCCGATCTCGCGTTCGTCGGCGGCGACGATAGCCGCCTTCGCGGCACAGCTGCGGAGCACCGCCTCGCGGCGCAGATCGGCATCGCCTTGCAGCAGCGCGGCAGCCTTGCTTTCGAGCCATTCATAGAAACCGCGGTCGCGAATCAGCCCATATTTCACAACTTCGGCATAGCCGGCGAGTAGCTCGCGGCGCGGCAAGGTGTCGAGCATATCGGTATCGGCAATGACCAGCGCCGGTTGGTGAAACGCGCCCACCAGATTTTTGCCCTGGCGCGTGTCGATGGCGGTTTTGCCACCGACGGAGCTGTCGACCTGCGCGAGGAGCGTGGTCGGCACCTGGATGTAATCGAGCCCGCGCAGCAAAGTCGCCGCGGCGAAGCCGGCGAGATCGCCAACCACGCCGCCGCCAAGCGCAATGATCGGCGTCGCGCGTTCGATGCCAGCCGCGAGGATGTCCTCGCATAGCTTCTGGAAGTGCGCGAAATCCTTGGTTTCCTCACCGGGCGGCAGCAGGATGGCGGCGTGCGCGAAGCCTGCCGCGTCGAGACCACGGCGCAGCGTGTCGAGATGCAACCGCGCTACATTAGCGTCGGTTACGATCAGGGCGCGCTTCTGGCGCGTGACGCCAGTGATCAGCGCGCCTGCTTGCGGTAACAGCCGCGCGCCGACCACGATATCGTAGCTGCGGGCGCCGAGTTCGACGCGCAGCCGCTGGGCTTCGCTCATGATGCGGCACCCGCCGGCACGCCCAAGTAGGCCGCTAGGGCCGCGACGACGCGCTCGAGCGTCACCTCGGCCGGTCCGTCGACGCTGTCGACGGTGATGTCGGCCTCGGCGTAGATTGGATAGCGTTCGGCCATAAGATGTTCGAGCACGGCGCGCGGGTCACCGTCCTTGAGCAGCGGCCGATTGTTGCGGCGCATCACCCGCGCCAGCATCAAGTCGAGATCGGCGCGCAGCCACACGGTAATGGCGCGCTCGCGCAGCAAGGCGCGCGTCGACGAATCCATGAAGGCGCCGCCGCCGGTGGCGAGAACGTGCACCGGATTGGCGAGCAGCCGCTTGATCACCTCGCGCTCGCGATCACGGAAAAACGGTTCGCCGTGCGCGGCGAAAATCTCCGCGATCGTGGCGTCGGCCGCCTTTTCGATCTCGGCGTCCGCATCGGCGAACTCGATGCCGAGCCGCTGCGCGAGTCGGCGTCCCACGGCAGTCTTGCCTGCGCCCATCAAACCGACAAGCGCGACCGTTTTGCTGACGTGCAACGCACGGTGTGGCGTTGAAACGCTCATGCGGCGCCGATAAACTGGCGGTGTTTGCTCATCGCCGGAGCCTAGCATATCGCCGGGATTCGCCGCCATTCGGCCCGCGCAGACCGGGCTCGTCGAGGAAATCGGAGTCCATGGGAAAATTCATTTTGATCGCGCTCGCGACCCTGGTCGTGTTGATCATCGTCGGCGGCGGAGTTCTGATGCTGTGGCACGTCCCGGCACCGACCGCGCGTATCGAACACCCCATTCCCGATGCGCAGCTGCCGCATTGACCGGCCGCCGGCGCGGCAGCTCGCCCTATGGCTGGTGGCCGTTGCTTTGTTGGGCGCGGCGCCGGCATCAGCGCAGCCGATCCAGCTGACTCCGAGCCCAACACCGCCGCCACCAGGCCCGACATCGGTCGCGCCGCCGCAAAGCCTTGACAGCGGCGATCAGATTCAGGTGGCACCGCTGCAGCCAGTGGATACGTCGTGGACCGGCCTGCTCAACGCCGACAAAGGCGGTGTCCCGCACGACATGTGGAACGGCGCTAGCCGCGGCTTCGTCATCGCCGCGTTGCCGCAGCTCCAACCGGTGACCTCGCCGGAGCTCACTAGCCTGGCGCGCAGGCTGTTGCTGAGTGATGCGGCAGCTCCCGCACCGGCCGGCAATGCAACCAATACGAATAACGGCTCGCGTCTGCTCGAGGAGCGTATAGACCGGATCTACGCGCTGGGTCTGGTGCATGGCGGGATGGCGTTGATCGAATCGCTGCCGGATACCGCGATCACCGACGCCATCGACCGCAATCGCGTCGAGCTGCGCTTCGCCGCAAACGACGACGCCGGCGCGTGCAACGATGTCAATGCCCGCATCGGCCGTTATCCTGAGGCGTGGTGGGCGCGCGCGCTGATCGCCTGCCAGGCGCTGGCCGGCGATTTCGCCAAAGTGTCGCTCGGCCAGAGTCTACTCGCCGACCAAAAGGCGCCGCCCGATCCGGAATTCGACGCGCTGATCCGGTCATTGTCGGAGCGTGGCGCGGCGCGCATTGCGCGGCTCGGCGATCCGACGCCATTGCGCGTGACCCTGTTGGCAGCCGCCAAGCGGCCGTTGCCGGCCGAGGCGATCGCGGTAGCTGATCCCGCCGCGCTCGCCGGATACGCAAGCAATACAAACGTACCGGCGGATGACCGTCTCGCCGCAGCCGAACGCGCCGAGGCGCTTGGCGTTTTGCCGTCGCCGGCACTGGCCGTGATTTACGGCGCGATCAATTTCAAGCCCGAGGAGCTGGACCGCGCCCGCAGGTCGATCCGGCCTCCGGCGACGCCTCGCGACCGCGCCCTGCTCTATGCGCTGGCAAAATCCGGTGGCGATTTCGCCGTGCGCATGGCAGCGATCGAGGCGCTGGCCGCTGACGCCGAAAAACGCGGGGTATTCGTACCGGAAGCCGGCTTGTTGGCGCCGACGCTGGCCGATATCCCGATTGCCGGTGCCGATCCGAAATTCGCTGCCGTCGCGGCGCGCGTCCTGCTCGCAACCGGCGCTGCCGATGTGGCGAAGCCGTGGGTGACCGCCGCCAGCGACAAGGCGACGCTACTGTTGAGCTTGATCGCAGCACCTGGCGTGCCGCGCGTAGAGCCCAGCGTCGCGCACGATGCCGTCGCGGCGGCCGGCGACGCTGCCGCTGGTCCGCGTGCCGGATTGCTTTATGTGCTGCTTACAGCTTTGGGTGTCGATCCGGCGACTCTGGCCGATCTCACGCCGGCGGCATTGACCGCACCGGCCACGCCAGGCGCGCTACCGAATGCGGCCCTGTGGGATGAGCAAGAACGGGCGGCAGAGAATGCGCAATTCGGTGCGACCGTGCTGGCGACGCTGCTGATCGCCGAGAGTGACGGCCGTCTGACGTCGGAATCCTTGCTGCTCGGACGCGCCGTCTCCGGGTTGCGCGCGGTCGGACTCGACAGCGACGCGCACACGCTGGCGCTCGAGGCGGCGCTCGACGCCGGCATCTGACATGGACCGGCATATCGAGGCGTTCCTCGAAATGCTTGCCGCCGAACGCGGCGCCGCCAAATTGACCTTGGACGCCTATCGCAACGATCTGCGGCAGATCGAAGGCTACTTGCAACAACGCGGTGTAACGCTGGTCGCCACCACGAGCGACCATCTGCGCGGCTATCTCGCCACCCTCGCAGGCGCACGCCGCGCGCCGGGAACTTCCGCCCGCCGGCTGTCGGCGCTTCGTCAATTCTACCGCTTCCTGGTGCTGGAAAAGGTCCGCCGCGACGACCCGACAGCGGCACTCGACGGTCCGCGGCTGCGCCGGCCGCTGCCTAAAGTGCTAGTGGCTGACGACGCCGAAAAGCTGATCGCCGCCGCGCGAGCAAAGGACGGCGCCGAGGGCGTGCGACTCCTATGCCTGGTCGAGTTGCTCTACGGCGGCGGCCTACGGGTGTCGGAATTGGTGACCTTGACCGTCGCGGCCGTCCGCCGTGATCCGCGGTTTCTTATCGTGCGCGGCAAAGGCGGCAAGGAACGGCTGGTGCCGTTGGGTCGGCCGGCGCGGCGCGCACTCGACGCCTATCTCGCGGTGCGTAACCGCTTCCTTAAAGAAGATGCAGAATCGCGCTGGCTGTTTCCGTCACGCGGTGCGGAGGGTCATCTGACGCGGCGACGGTGCGGCCAGTTGATCGCCGGGCTGGCGCGCGAAACCGGTCTCAAAGTCTCGCCGCATGTGTTGCGCCACGCCTTCGCCAGCCATCTGGTGGATCGCGGCGCCGATCTGCGCAGCGTGCAGGAAATGCTCGGCCACGCCGATATCGCCACGACGCAGATCTATACACATGTGCAAAGCGAGCGGCTCCGCCGATTGGTAAACGAGGCGCACCCGCTGGCGCGCAAGAAATAACGCTTTGCGCAGGGTGGCGCCGCCGTGCGCCGCATGCTAGGTCAAGCCGCCATGCGTCATTTTCTGGATTTCGAGCAGCCGCTCGCCGACCTCGAAGGCAAAATCGAAGAGCTGCGCCACATCTCGGACGGCGGCGATCTCAACATCGCCGAGGAAGTCGCGCGGCTCGAAACCAAGGTCGAGAAATTCCTGCGCCAGACCTATAGCAAGCTAACGCCGTGGCAGAAGGTTCAGATCGCCCGTCATCCCGACCGGCCGCACGGCAATGATTACCTCAAGCGGCTGATCGCCGATTTCACGCCGCTCGCCGGCGACCGGACCTTCGCCGAGGATCGCGCCATCATCGGCGGCCTCGGCCGCTTCCGTGGCCGCTCGGTCATCGCCATCGCCCACGAAAAGGGTGCCGATACCGACGCGCGCGTACGGCACAATTTCGGCATGGCGCGGCCGGAAGGCTATCGCAAGGCGCGCCGGCTGATGGAAATGGCCAATCGCTTCAAACTGCCGGTGGTGACGTTCGTCGATACAGCCGGTGCTTATCCCGGAGTCGACGCCGAGGCGCGCGGCCAGGCCGAAGCGATTGCGCGCGCAGTCGAAGCCTGTCTCGAGATCGAAGTGCCGCTGGTCGCCACCATCATCGGCGAAGGCGGCTCGGGCGGGGCGATCGCGCTGGCCGCGGGCAACGTCGTGCTGATGCTCGAGCACGCGGTCTATTCGGTCATCTCGCCCGAGGGGTGCGCCTCGATCCTGTGGCGCAGCGCCGAAAACGCGCAGGACGCGGCCGAGGCGCTGCGTCTGACCGCGCAGGATTTGCTGCGGCTTGGCGTCGTCGATGGTGTCGTACCCGAGCCGTTGGGTGGCGCGCACCGTGCCCACGAGGCGGCAATCACCGCCGTCGGCGACGCGATCGAGAAGGCGCTGCTGCCGCTGTTGAAGCTTGACGGACCGAGCCTGCGCGCAGCGCGGCGCGCCAAATTCCTACAGATGGGAACGCGCGGAATCTAGCTCCGCGGTGGGCGCAGGATATAGCCGGTGCCGCGGACGGTGTGCAGCAGTGGCTGATCGAAACTGCGGTCGATTTTCTGCCGCAGCCGGCTGATGTGGACGTCGATGACGTTGGTCTGCGGATCGAAGTGATGATCCCAGACCTTTTCCAGCAGCATCGTTCGCGTGACGATATGGTCGGCGTTGCGCATCAGATATTCGAGCAGTCGGAATTCGCGCGGCAACAGTTCGATAGTGCGGCCAGCGCGGGAAACCTGGCGCGCGATCAGGTCCATTTCGAGATCGGCGATCTTGAGCTTGGTCTCGGCCCCGCCGCGGCGCGTCAGCGCCCCGAGACGCGCCAGTAGCTCCGAGAATGCGAACGGCTTTGGCAGGTAATCATCGCAGCCGGAATTGAGGCCCTGCACCCGGTCCCCGACATCCCCCAACGCGCTCAATACCAGCACCGGCGTCAGATCGTTGGCCGCACGCAGCGCCGCGATGATCGAGAGGCCGTCGAGGCCCGGGAGCATACGGTCGATGATCATGGCATCGAAGTTGCCGCTGCGGGCGCGATCGAGCCCTTGGCGTCCTTCCGACGCGAGATCGACGCGATGGCCGCTTTCGGTCAGGCCCTTAACGAGATAGGCCGCCGCCTCGCGATCGTCCTCGATAACCAGGATACGCACGCGCGTCCCCTCACCCGCATCAGCCCTTTTCCGCGCCGTTCTGGACCGTGAGCGCGACATATTCGTTGACGCCGTGCCGGTTGATCAGCAACAGCAGCGTCTGGCTCGGACCTTTCGCCTTCTGCGCCGCTTCGAACTCATGCACCGCCTCGCGCGGCGTCGACACCGGCTTGCGGTTGATCGAGACGATGACGTCGCCTGGCTGCACGCCGATTGCGCCGAGCGGCGAATTGCCGCCGACATTGGTGACGATGACGCCGTGCACGTCCTTCGGCACGTGTGCCTGGCGGCGCAGCTCCGGTGTCAGGCTCGACAGCTTGAGGCCCATCGCCGCCGAACTGCTATGCTCCGGCTTCTCCGCGGTAGCCACCTTGCCTAGATTGTCCGGCATCTCGCCGATTTTCACCTGAACGGTCGTCGGCTTGTCGCTGCGCCAGACCTTGACCGTCGCCGTCTGACCGACCGGGGTCTCCGCGACGGCGATCGGCAGGTCGCGGACCTGGCCGATATCATGGCCGTCATAATTCAGGATCACGTCGCCCTGCTTCATGCCGGCCCTCTCAGCCGGGCTGTCCTTGGTCACGTCGGCGACCAGCGCGCCTTCCGCTTTCACGAGCCCGAGGCTCTTGGCGATGTCGGGCGTGACGGTCTGGATCTGCACGCCGAGCCAACCGCGCTCGACTTTGCCGTGTGTGCGCAGTTGCTCGATTATCGGCTTGGCAAGGCTCGACGGGATCGCGAAGCCAATGCCGACTGAGCCACCATTGGGCGAATAGATCGCCGTGTTGATGCCGATAACCTGGCCTGTGAGGTTGAAATCGGGACCGCCGGAATTGCCACGGTTGATCGAGGCATCGATCTGGAGGAAGTCGTCGTATGGACCGGCATGAATGTCGCGGCCGCGCGCCGACAGGACGCCCGGGCTGACGGTACCGCCGAGGCCGAACGGGTTGCCGACCGCCAGGACCCAATCGCCGACCTGCGTCGCATCGCTGTCACCCCAGGTGACGTAAGGCAACGGCTCCTTACTCTCGATCTTGAGCAGCGCGAGATCGGTCTTGGGATCGCGGCCGATCACCTTGGCCGGGTGCCGGCTGTTGTCCTGGAGGATCACGGTCACCTTGCTCGCATCCTGGACGACGTGATTGTTGGTCACGACGTAGCCGGTCGGATCGATGATGAAGCCCGAGCCGAGCGCGATGCGCTGGCCTTCGGGCGCCGGCGATTCATGGAAATGACGCTGCTGCTGCTGGAAAAAGCGGCGCAGGAACTCGTCGAACGGCGACGGCGGGAATCCCTGGAAGGGATTGTCGTTCTGGCCCAGCTGCTGATCCTGTGTGTCGTCGTCGGAATTGGTCATGTCGGATTTTTCAGTGACCGAGATGTTCACCACCGCCGGCAGCACCTTCTTCACCATCGGTGCGAAGCTCGGCATCGGCACAATCGCAGCCCCGGCGGCCTGCGCGTGCGCGAACGCAAGCGGCGCGTCGACCAACGCCAAAGACAAGGCTGCTGCGAGGCCCAGAGTGCGCAAACGGCTGCCGGATACTGTCGCGAACATCATGGATCAACCTCACCTCAAAGAAGCTACCGTCGCCAACGGCGACGGCGTCATGGGCCGATCGGCTCACGCAAGGCCGGGCCGCACCGTTTAAACCTGCGACACCATGGCGGCAGACGCATTACGCCGCCCCTTCGTTTCGATTAATTCGGTTTAATGCGCCGGCATCCGGCGGATATCGCCACGCGCCAAGCCGCGCGCAATCAAACCCTGCCGTGACAGTGCTTGTATTTTTTGCCTGAGCCGCAGTGACAGGGATCGTTACGGCCGAGGTGGCGGTCGGGTGTCGCGTTCACGGTTCGCTCCTTCACGTCACTCTACACC
>JBAVMB010000293.1:0-1832 GCA_049689615.1 Allostellaceae bacterium | reverse complement strand
CAGCCCATCGCTGATGCCGGGCGGCGCGCCTTACGTGCGCGACGCCGACGATCTCGCCCACTTCCTCGACCGGCTCGAAGGGCTGCTCGATTTCTTCGTCAGCCAAGCGAAGGGCCGGTTCACCACGCCGCTCGAGCTCAAGCGGCGCCTCGACCGGTCGGCCGCGGCGCGCGTCTAGTTGGCGCTGCCGCCGAGATTCTTCAGCAGGTCGCTGGCCTGCTGCTTGCCATCGAACGCGCCACGATAGGTGACCGCCCGCTGCAGCAGCGCGCGCGCCTCGGCAGTATGTCCGGCGCGGCTCAAGGCAACAGCGAAATGATATTGCACCGACGGATCGTCCGGCATGCCGTAGCTCGCCATGCGCAGGTATTGCACGGCGCGCGTGACGTCACCCTGCGACAGGACGATCCAGCCGTAGGTGTCGGCGACCGCCGGCGACAGCGGTGACAAGGCGTAGGCGCGGGCCGCAGTCTGCCGGGCGCGCGGGTCGCCGTTGCGCGAATAGATCCACGCCAAGTTGTTGAGCACGACGACGTCGTCCGGGCTGCGCGCCACGATGCGCTCGAGCACCTTCTGCGCCGCCGGATAATCGGCCATCGCCATATCGAGATCGGCGAGCGCGTGCAGCGCGGCCAGATCGGTCGGATGACGTCCGATCCAGGCCTGCAGCAGCGTTGCGCCCTGGGCGGATTGGCCTGCTTTAGCGAGCACCGTCGCATGCTGGACGATCAGACCCTCGGACGGCGCGGTCAGTTCGGCTTCGGTCAGGAGAGCGAGGCCGTCGTTCACCTTGCCGTCTTTGACCAGCACCGCGGCCATCCATTGCGTCGCGAGCGTCGGGTTCTCGCTGGCGGGTGCGAGCTGTTTTGCCAAGGTGTAAGCCGCGGTGCGGCCGGCGACGCGATATTCGGCGTAAACCAGCTCTTCGCGGTAAAGCACGTTCTGCGGATCGAGCTTGACCGCATTGCGCAGCTGATCGCGGGCGCCGTTCCAGTCGCCGGTGCCGGCCAGGGCGTTGGCGTAGCGGTCGAAGGCGACGGCGTCATCCGGCTTTGCCTCGGTGGCGCGGCGATAGGTGGTCACCGCACCCTTGGTGTCGCCGGTGGCGGTCTGAATGCGGCCCATCATGTCGAGGACCGAGAAATTGTTCGGGAACTGCTGGACCATCGGCCGCATCGTGTCGATCGCCTGGTCCCACTGCTGCTGCGACGCATAGAGGTTCGCGATCTTGAGATTGGCCGCCGGATTGGACGGATCGAGCGCGTTCGCGCGCTGCAGCTCGGCAATCGCTCCGGCATTGTCCTTCGTCGCGATGAGCACATCGGCCAAGGCCAAATGCGTGGCGATGTCGTCGCCGTCGCGCGCGATCATCGCACGATAGATCCCGATTGCGTCGTCCGGCCGGCCTTCACCCATGTAGACCTGCGCCAGGTTGCGGCCGGCGACGGTGAACTCCGGATGCTTACGATAGATCACGGTGAAAATCTGCTCGGCATTGGTCAGATTGCCTTGGGCGATCCGCACCAGGCCGAGCAGGTTGGCGGCGACCAGATCGTCGGGCCACGCTTTGGCGAGCGCTTCGGCGTGGCGTTCGGCTTCGGCGATGTGATGCGCCCGTAAGTCGGACAGGATCAGCGCCGGACCAGCGATGCCCGCGCCGCCCTGTTTGTTGAAGATCGATTGGAGTTCCTCGACGCCGATACTGGTCTGGCCCGCTGCAATGCGGCCAACCGCGACCTGCGTGCCGAGGCGCGGATTGTTCGCCGTACTCGCCGAGGCACGGTCGAGCGCCTGCGATGCCTTGGCGTTGTCGCCGATGGCGAGATAGGCGT
>JBAVMB010000292.1:0-1821 GCA_049689615.1 Allostellaceae bacterium | reverse complement strand
GTGCAGTGCGAGTATTGCGGCAACCAGCGGTCGGTGAAGGCATCGCAGTCCGGGGCGGTGATCGAGGACCATGTGAAGGACCTGCTGAACTTCGAGTCGTCGCGGAACTACGACGACCGGCAGAAGGCGGCTTTGGCCTATGCCGAAGCGATCACCTGGCACCTCAACACCGACGATGCGTTCTGGGAGCGGCTTTATAAGCACTACAGCGAGGCGGAGCTGGTGGAGCTCGGCTGCATGATCGGCCTGACGCTGGGGCAGCAGAGCTGGCTGCGGCTCTTGAACATCGAGCATCACCAGGTGCTGGCGGGCACCGTCGCGTCGATGGCGCCGGGCTTCGAGACCGCCCAGCGCCTGACCGCGACCAAGGCCAAGCCAGACTACTGGGCCGCCGGCAACACCAAGCCGCCAGGCACCGCTTCCGCCGCAGAATGAGGCCCACACCGCGGCGTGGCCAACGCGTCACCGTGCGCGAGGTTGCGCGCGCCGCCCGCGTGCATTTCTCCACCGTATCGCGGGTGATGAATCCGGCGACCCGTGGCCAGATCACCGACAGCGTCGCCAAGCGCGTGCTCAAGGCGGCCGAGCGGCTCGGCTATCGCACCAATGCGCTTGCCGCCGGACTGCGCACTCGTCGATCGCGCGTTGTCGGCATCATCGTGCCGTACATCGACAGCCCGCTTTATCCGCCGATCCTGCTCGGCATCGAAGATGTACTCAACGAACGCGGCTATGTCGCGATTATCTGCAACACCCAGAACGATCCGGCGCGCGAGGAACGCGCCCTGGCCGAGATGATGGGCCGGCAGGTCGACGGTTTGATCCTGGGCACGGCGACGCGGCGCGATCCGATCGTCGAAGCCTGGGTAAAACGCGGCACGCCGCTCGTCATGATCAATCGCACCGACCAGACGGGCCGCGCACCGTCGGTCATCACTGACGATCGCCTTGGCATCGGCCTGGTGATCGATCATCTCGTGCAACTCGGTCACCGGGCTATCGGACACATCGCCGGGCCGCAGCAGCTGTCGACCGGCGCCGCGCGCAGCGAAGGATTCCGCCGAGCGATGGCGCGGCATCGTCTGCGTGCGAGCGGACGCGAGACCGTCATCGCCGACGATTTCAACCGCGAGGCCGGACGCCGCGCCTGCCACCAGCTGCTGAACCAGTTTCCCCAAGCGACGGCTATCGCCGCGGCGAACGATCTGCTGGCGCTCGGCGGTTATGAGGCGCTGCGCGAACGCGGCCTGGCGTGTCCCAAGGATGTATCCGTTACCGGTTACAACGACAGCCCGTTCGTCGATCTGCTGACGCCACCGTTGACCACCGTGCGCATACCGCAGCGTGAAATCGGTATCGCGGCGGCGCGCACCCTATTGCGCCGGATCGAGGACAACGATACGTCGGCACCGGACGTGGTGTTGCGGCCCGAGTTGGTCGTGCGGCAATCGACGGCGGCGCCACGCCTGGCGGCGATGCAGTCGAACGCGCCTGAACGGCGCTAGGCCGCCTTGGAATCGGCCGCGGGCTTTTCGACGACCGCGACGCCCTCGGTCAGCATCACCTTGTTCAACAGCTTGACCAGGGCATAGACCGATTCGATTGCCGGCGCCGGCGTCTCGGTGATGCGCGCCATTTCGAGGATCGAACCGACGAGCGCCTCGGTCTCGAGCGCGCGGCCGGCTTCGACGTCCTGCAGCATCGAGGTCTTGTGCGCGCCGACGCTCTCAGCGCCGGCGATGCGCTTCTCGATCGACACGCGGAAGGTGACGCCGAGCTTCTTGGCGATGGTCTCCGCTTCTTCCATCATCCGCGCCGCCA
>JBAVMB010000291.1:0-4003 GCA_049689615.1 Allostellaceae bacterium | reverse complement strand
CCCGCGAACTTGGCGGCGATTTCGGGTTCGCTCTGACGCACCAGCATCTCGACGTTGCCGCCGAGCTGGATGTCGGTGCCGCGGCCGGCCATGTTGGTGGCGATGGTGACGGCGCCCGGCCGGCCGGCTTGGGCGATGATCTCCGCTTCCTGCTCGTGGTAGCGCGCGTTGAGCACGCTGTGCGGAATCTTCTTCTTCTTGAACTGCTCGGACAGAGTCTCGGATTTCTCGATGCTGACGGTGCCGACGAGCACGGGCTGCTTGCGCTCACGGCACTCCAGCACCTGCTGGATAATGGCATCGTTCTTCTCGCGCGCCGTGCGGTAGACCTCGTCGTCGGCGTCGAGTCGGATACAGGGTTTGTTGGTCGGCACGTCGATGACGTCGAGCTTATAGATTTCGCTGAGTTCGGTCGCTTCGGTCATGGCCGTACCGGTCATGCCCGCGAGCTTGGGAAACAGGCGGAAATAATTCTGGAAGGTGATCGTCGCCAGCGTCTGGTTCTCGTTCTGCACTTCGACGCCCTCTTTGGCCTCGAGCGCCTGGTGCAAGCCCTCGGAATAGCGGCGCCCTTCCATCATGCGGCCGGTGAACTCGTCGATGATGACGATCTTGCCGTCGCGCACGATGTAATCGGTGTCGCGCGCGAACAGCTTGTGCGCACGCAGCGCCTGATTGGCGTGATGGACGAGCGACAGATTGTTGATGTCGTAGAGAGTGCCGGATTTCATCAGGCCGGTTTCGCGCATCATCGCTTCGATCTTCTCGACGCCCGATTCCGTGAGCGTGACGGCGCGCTGCTTTTCGTCCTTTTCGTAATCTTCCGGTGCAAGCTTCGGGATGAGCTTGTCGACCGCGCGGTAGAGCTCGGACGAATCCTCGGCCGGACCTGAGATGATCAGCGGCGTGCGCGCCTCGTCGATCAGGATCGAGTCGACTTCGTCGACGATCGCATAATTGAACGGCCGCTGGACCATCTGGACCAACGAAAATTTCATGTTGTCGCGCAGATAATCGAAGCCGAATTCGTTGTTGGTACCGTAGGTGACATCGGCTTCGTAGGCGGCGCGGCGCTGCAGGTCGTCGAGACCGTGAACGATGCAGCCAACAGAAAGGCCGAGGAACTTGTAGACTTGGCCCATCCATTCACTGTCGCGCTTGGCGAGATAGTCGTTGACGGTGACGACGTGCACGCCCTTGCCGGAAAGCGCATTGAGATAGACCGGCAAGGTTGCGACCAGCGTCTTGCCTTCGCCGGTCCGCATCTCGGCGATCATGCCGCGATGCAGCACCATGCCGCCCATAAGCTGGACATCGAAATGACGCTGCCCGAGAACGCGCTTCGCTGCCTCGCGTACGGTTGCAAACGCGTCGACCAACAAATCGTCGAGCTCGTCGCCGTCGTTCAGTCGTTTACGGAAGACATCGGTGCGCGCGCGCAGGTCCTCATCCGACAGTCCCACCAGCTCCGGCTCGAGCGCGTTGATATCGTCGACCAGCGGCTGCAGGCTTTTGACATAACGGTCGTTCGCCGAACCGAAAAATCGCCGGGCAAGGGCGCCGATCATCAAGACCTCGATGGGATTACGGAAAAGTCGAGCGTCGCCACGGCGACGTTATGAGAGATAGGGGCATATAACGCGAGTGTCAATTCGGCCCGGCCCGAAAAACCGTGCTGGAACGGCATATTAACTGTTGCCGGAGCTTGTTCTGGACCGGACGATGTGCTTTATCACCGGCGCGTGCGCGGCCTGCCCCGCCGCGACGGTTCGAACCGAAAGGAAACACCTGCTATGACGGCGCGGAACGCGATTTTCGCCTGCCTGATCCTTGCCTTGGCGGCCACTCCGGCGTTGGCACAGAAACCCAAACCGGCGGGCGATCCGGTCGTCGCCCGCGTCAACGGCCAAACCCTGACGCGCATGGACGTCGAGATCGCCTATAGCGCGCTCGCGCCCGATGTGCGCCAGCATGTCACACTCGAAAAAGCCTATCCGCAGATCATCGATCGGCTGGTCGGAATGGTGGTGGCGGCGCAGGCCGCGGAGAAGGCGCATGTCGACGCCGACCCCGTGATCAGGAAGCGGCTGATGCTGGCGCGCGATCAAATCCTGCAGGACGCGTATTTCAATTCGATTGCGCGCAAGGAAGTCACCAAGGAGAAGCTCCAGGCGGCTTATGCGCAATACGCCAAGGACGCGCCCAAGCAGGATGAGATCAAGGCGCGCCATATCCTGGTGTCGACCCAGAAAGAGGCCGAGGACATCGTCGCGCAACTCAAGAAGGGCGCCGATTTCGCCACGTTGGCCAAAGAGAAGACCATCGATCCGTCGGGCAAGACGTCGGGCGGCGATCTCGGCTGGTTCACCAAGGACGAGATGGTGCCCGAATTCGCCGATGCGGCCTTTGCGCTCAAGAAGGGCGAGTTCACGCAGACGCCGGTCCACACACAATTTGGCTGGCACGTGATCCAGGTCGAGGACCGCCGGCCGGCTAAGGCCCTGCCCTATGAGCAGGAAGCGCCGCGCCTGGCCCAGGAGATCGCGACGAAGATCATCGGCGAGCGGGTGAAGGAACTCGACCAGTCGGCCAAGGTCGAAATCTTCGCGCTCGACGGCAGCAAGCTGCCTGCAGCCGGAGCCGGAACTGCGCCGAAGCTGAAGCTACCGGGTACGACTTCCGCACCTGGCGCTCCGACGCTGGCGCCCGAGACGGCGCCTGACAAGCTCAACTCCAACCCGCAATAGGCGGCGGCCAGCCCGACGATCTCGACGGACCGAACATGGAAGCGGTCTCGCCGCTCGCGCCGACGCACTTCCCTGATCTGCCGCCGATCGCCGGCGTCAGCCTAGCGAGTGCGCATTGCGGCATCCGCTACAAGGAACGGACCGACCTGATGGTCGCGGTCGTCGCGCCGGGCAGCGCGGTGGCGGGCGTTTTTACCCGCTCACTGACGCCGGGTGCGCCGATCGACTGGTGCCGCAAGGCGCTGAAGCGCGGCAAGGCGCGGGCGATCGTCGTCAATTCCGGCAACGCCAACGTCTTTACCGGCAAGCGCGGCCGCGACGCGGTGGCGCAGACGGTTGCGGCGGCGGCGAAGGTGTTCGACTGCGATCCACGCGAGGTGTTCGTGTCCTCGACCGGAGTCATCGGCGAGCCGTTGGCGGCGGAGAAAATCGTCGCTGCGCTGCCGGCGGCCGCGACGGCAGCGCGTGCGGACGCCTGGGCCGAGGCGGCGCGGGCAATCATGACCACCGACACTTTCCCCAAAGGCGCGACGCGCAACGTCGAAATTCACGGCACGCGGGTCACCATCAACGGCATCGCCAAGGGCTCGGGCATGATCGCACCCGACATGGGCACTATGCTGGCCTATGTCTTCACCGACGCGAATATCGCCGCGCCGGCGTTGCAATCGATGTTGGCCGCCGGCAACGAGCGGTCGTTCAACTCGATCACTGTCGACGGCGACACGTCGACCAGTGACACGCTGCTGCTGGTGGCAACCGGCAAAGCGCGCAACCGGCGCATCGCGCGGGCGACCGATCCGGCGCTAAAAGCATTTCGCCGCGCGCTCGACGAAGTTCTGGTCGATCTGGCGCAGCAAATCGTCCGCGACGGCGAAGGCGCGGAAAAGTTCGTCACCATTGAGGTTTCTGGTGCGGCATCGGCAGGCGCAGCGCGGCGAATTGGCCTCGCCATCGGCAATTCGCCCCTGGTGAAAACCGCAATCGCCGCCGGCGACGCCAATTGGGGCCGCGTCGTCATGGCGGTGGGAAAGGCCGGCGAAAAGGCCGACCGCGACCGGCTATCGATCGCGGTCGGGGGCGTGCCAATCGCCGCCAAGGGCGGGCCGATTCCCGGCTACGACGAAGCGCCGGTCGCACGGCACATGGCCGGGCGCGATATCCGCCTCGCCGTCGATCTTGGCATCGGCCGCGGCCGCTGGACGGTTTGGACCTGCGATCTGACGCACCGCTACATCGACATCAATGGCAGCTAC
>JBAVMB010000290.1:0-6832 GCA_049689615.1 Allostellaceae bacterium | reverse complement strand
GTGCCACCGGTGCCCGAACGCTATTGGGGGCGGGCCGGATCGATAACCATGCCGGTCAATTTCACTATCGGCCTATTCGACCGTATCCTGCGCTAAATCATTAATGCTGCAGGTTTATTCGAGAGTTATCCACATACAACATATAAACACTGTCGTTTTTATCAATAATACATTGATATCAGTGACAATCAGAGTGTATCACCATCGGGATTCTTAGCCCTGGTTGGTTGAAGAGAGGTTTCCGTGAACGCCGAAGAGCCGACGCACCAGGTCTTGAGCCTGCTGCGCACGATTGCCGAAACGCACGCGCCGGCGGCGCTCGCGGCGAGCTTTGGTGCCGAGGACATGGTGCTGATCGATCTGCTGGCGCGGCATCGCCTGCCGATCGAAATCTTCACGCTCGACACAGGCCGGCTGCCGGAGGAAACGCAGTCGCTCATCCACGCGACCGGACGGCGCTATCGGATTCCGATTACGGTGATCACGCCCGATGCTGCCGATATCGAGCGCTACATCGCAGCCAACGGTCCGAACGCGTTTTACGACAGCCAGGCGCTGCGCCTCGAATGCTGCTTCCTGCGCAAAGTAAAGCCGCTGCGGCGCGCACTGGCCGGTAAGCGGGCCTGGATAACCGGCCAGCGCCGGGCCCAATCCGTAACGCGCCGCGACCTGGCAGTGCAGGAATGGGATGCCGAGTACGGTCTCCACAAATTCAATCCGCTCGCCGATTGGTCCGACGACAGCGTGTGGGCCTACATCCGCCAGCATGCGGTTCCGTACAATGCATTGCACGATCGCGGCTATCCCAGCATCGGATGCGCACCATGCACGCGCGCCGTCGCGCCAGGTGAAGATCAGCGCGCCGGCCGCTGGTGGTGGGAATCAGCCGAGCATCGCGAATGCGGCTTGCATCCGCACCGGAAGGCATCATGAGCAGCGACGAGATTATCGTGACGATGGAGCGAGCGGCGGCCGCGTCCGCAACGCTGGCTCGGGTGCGCTCCACCGCGCATCTCGATGCGCTCGAGAGCGAGGCCATCCACATTCTGCGCGAGGTAGCCGCCGAGTTCCGCAATCCGGTGCTGCTGTTCTCGGGCGGTAAGGATTCGACGGTTCTGTTGCGGCTTGCCGAGAAGGCACTGCGCCCCGGACGGCTGCCATTTCCGCTGTTGCACGTCGATACCGGGCACAATTTCCCCGAGGTGATCGCCTTCCGAGACCGTCTCGTCGCCGAGCACGGCGAACGCCTGATCGTGCGCACGGTTCAGGACTCCATTGACCGTGGCCGTGTCCGGCTGAAGCACGCCAACCAAAGCCGCAATGCGTTTCAGACCGTGACGTTGCTCGACGCAATTGCCGAATTCGGCTTCGATGCGTGCATCGGCGGCGCGCGCCGCGACGAGGAAAAAGCCCGTGCCAAGGAGCGGATCTTCTCGTTCCGCGACGCCTTCGGCCAATGGAATCCGCGCCGTCAGCGCCCCGAGCTATGGAGCCTCTACAACACGCGTCTCGATCCGGGCGAGCATATGCGCGTCTTTCCGCTCAGCAACTGGACCGAGCTCGACGTATGGCAATACATCGCTCGCGAGGGCATCGAGCTGCCGTCGCTCTATTACGCGCATCCTCGGCGCGTCGCGTTGCGCGGCGGCGCGCTGATACCGGTGGCCGATACAGTCGAGATCGCCGATCACGAGCCGATCGAGACGCGCATCGTCCGATTCCGCACCGTGGGCGATATTTCCTGCACCCTACCGGTGGAATCACCGGCCGCAAACGCCGACGAAGTCGTCAGCGAGCTATTGACCGCGCGTATCAGCGAACGTGGCGCGACGCGGCTCGATGATCGGACCTCCGACGCTTCGATGGAAGAACGCAAGCGCGCCGGATATTTTTGATGGTGCTTTCCTCCGGTAACGATCCGCGGCTGCTGCGCTTCACCACGGCCGGCAGCGCCGACGACGGCAAGAGTTCGCTCATCGGCCGGCTGCTGCATGACGCCGGCGCCGTGCCGAATGATCAACTCGACGCACTTGAGCGCATCGCCGCACGCAATGGCGACGCTGCGGTCGATCTTTCGCTGTTGACCGATGGCTTGGTCGCGGAGCGCGAGCAAGGCATCACCATCGACGTTGCCTACCGCTATTTCGCCACGCCGCGGCGCAAGTTCGTCATCGCCGACACGCCAGGACACGAGCAGTACACGCGCAACATGGTGACCGGCGCGAGCACCGCCGACGCGGCGGTGATCCTGGTCGATGCGCGCAACGGCATGACCACGCAGACGCGCCGCCACCTCTTCCTCGCCCACTTGCTGGGCATCCGGCACCTGCTGATTGCCGTCAACAAGATGGATCTGGTGGATTTTGCGCGCGCGCCGTTCGATGCGGTCGCCGCCGCAGTCACCGCGTTCGCCACGACGCTTGGCGCCGAATTGCCGACCGTGGTGCCACTGTCGGCGAAGTTCGGTGACAACGTCGTTCTGCGTAGCGAGCGCCTGCCCTGGTACGACGGCGAACCGCTGCTGACCATTCTCGAAGGCCTTCCTCCGGCGGCAGCGGCCGACGATCTTCCGCTTCGCTTGCCCGTGCAGCTGGTTCGCCGGACGACGACGCAAGCCGGCCAGTATCGTCGCTATCTCGGTCGCATCGAATCCGGGCGGGTCGCTGTCGGTGATCCGATCCTTGCCTTGCCCTCGGGCAGCACCACCCGGGTGCGGGCAATCACGACTTATGACGGGCCGCTCGAACACGCCGCTGCGCCGCAATCGATCGGTATCGAGATCGATGACCCGGTCGACATCGCGCGCGGCGACGTCCTCGTCCACCCCACGGCCAAGCCCAAGGTAGCGAGCCGCCTCGATGCCACCATCTGCTGGTTCGACGACGAACCATTCACCGCCGGCCGCCGCTACCTGATCAAAGTCGGCACACGGAGCGCTGTTGCCCATATCGGTGAAGTAGTGCATAGGCTCGACGTGACGACCCTCGCGCCGGTATCGGCGGCTGGTCTCGTCCGCAACGATATCGCCCGCGTCCGCGTTGTTGCAGCGGCGCCGGTTGCCTTTGACCCCTATCGCGCCAACCGCGCGACCGGTGCGCTGATCTTGATCGACGAACAGACGCACGCGACCGTCGCCGCTGGTATGATTGAGGGCTGAGGAAACCGGATGATACTGCATCACGTCTTTAGCCTGGCCTATCCCGTATCCGGCTTCGTCGTCGGCATGCTGGTCGGCATGACGGGAATCGGCGGCGGCTCGCTGATGACGCCGCTGCTGATCCTGCTATTCGGTATCTCGCCGGCCACCGCCGTCGGCACCGACCTGCTGTACGCCGCGGCCACTAAGACGGCGGGAACCGCGATGCACGGCTTCACCGGCACAATTGATTGGCCGATTGTCGGCCGGCTTGCCGCCGGCAGCATGCCGCTGACGGCGATCACGCTGTTCGGTCTGTCGCGCCTGAACCTGGGCGGCACGGCGGCGCACGCGCTCATCACCATCGTTCTCGGTTGCGCGCTGTTCGCGTCGGCCTTTGTGTTGATTTTCCGCAGCCGGATCGTGCGCTACTACGGCGATCGCCTCGCCGCGCTCGACCCAAAACGTGTTCGCTGGCTGACGATTGCTGCCGGTGCAGCGTTGGGCGTTCTGGTGCCGATTTCCTCGGTCGGCGCCGGCGCCCTCGGCACGACGGCCCTGGTGCTGCTTTACCCCCGTCTGCCCGTGGCGCGCATCGTCGGCTCGGATATCGCGCACGCCGTACCACTGACGCTGCTCGCCGGCATCGGCCATTGGATGCTCGGTTCGATCCATTGGAATCTGCTCGCCGCGCTGTTGCTCGGCTCGCTGCCGGGCATCGTTGTGGGCAGCTATGCTGCCAGCCGGGTTCCCGACGCCGCCCTGCGGTTGCTGCTGGCGGCAACGCTGTTGGTGGCCGGCGGCCGTCTGGTCTTCTAGAGGGATTATATTTCCACCGAACAGGCCCGAAACCACGGTCCTCGGGCCGCACCCGCGGCGTTATGCTTCCCTTAACGCGGAATGCCTAAAATTGCAGGCATGTGAGGGAGGCACCCGTGACTTACTCGACGCACGCCTTGCCGGATTGCAACCTCGAAGCGGCGACGACGCTGAGCCTCAAACGCGAGCCGGCGTGTTTTGCCTTCCTCTGCAGTCGCGCAGTATCGCCACCACAGCCGATCGACTCCCTGAATCTTGATCTCGCCTCGGTCGACTATTTCGGCGGCCGCGCCTCGCTGTGGGCGACGCTGGAGATCCGCTCGACCGCTTCGGACGAGAAGGCGACGGCTATCTTGGGCTTCGACGAAATGTTCCTGTCGCCGTTCACCCGCGCACTGATCGAGTGCGCCGCGAGCCGCGTGCCCTATCGCATGACCATTGCGCGCAGCGAGGACCGACCGCAGCGTCTGGTCGAATACGTCACCGGTCCGGGCGTGGCACTCAGCGAGCTTATTCTGACACCGCAGGACAATGTCGTCGTGGTCTCGGCGCGCGCCGAAGGCGACGACGAGGAGACCTTGTTCCAACTGCCGCGCACCGACAGCTTCCTGCGTGCCTTCGCCAAGATGACCTATCAGGCGGATTGCCAGCTGCTGGAAACCCTGGCGCAGACCGAGAAGCTCGCACACCAGCGTTCGACCGGCGTGGCCTAGCCGCTAGCTTCGACCGTCCTCGACACCATCGAACAGATCGGCCGCGGCATAACGCAGCGCGCCGCCGGGCGCCGTCCGCGCTTCGGGCGTCAAGACCGCGGTCTCGCTCTTGCCCGGCCCCATGATGTGACGGGCCTCCTCGCCCGCGGCGACGAGATAATCGCTGATGATCCGGCGATGGCAGCGCCACCACACTGCCTCGGCGCACATGATCGCCACTTTCTGTTCGCGCGCGAGCGTGCGCAGCTCGGCAAGCGCCGTGGCAAACGCTGAGCTTTCGGCATAGTCGGCGAAATTACGGAAACCCTCCTCCCGCCAGAAGGTGTTGCGCGATGGTGCGCCTTTCGTCCGCCCGCGCCGACCACCCAATCCCGGCATATGCCGATAGCCGATTTTCGCCGCCTGCAACGCCAGCGCCAGCACATCGCCATTGAAATGAGGATAGCGGCCCGAGCGCGGGATGCTGCGCACGTCGACCAAACATTCGACGCCGTGTTCGCGCAGCAGGGCGCGAAATTCGTCGAGATCGCGGGTCGAATGGCCGATGGTGTGGATCGTCACGCCGTCTTACGTGGGCGCGATTCCTCGCCGTTCAAGCGCAACGGCGCGCGGCTGTGCGCGTTGTTGAGGTGCACCAGGCGGCGCAGCAAAGCCATGAAAACCGCCCGCTCGGCCGGCTTGAGGGGCGCCAGGATCGCGTCCTGCACCGCGCCCACCGCCGGTGATGCGGCCATCACCAGCTTGCGGCCGACTGCCGTGAGGTCCAGCCGCTTGGTGCGGCGGTCGCGCGCCCCCGGTTTGCGCCGGATCAGTGCCTTGCTTTCGAGCCGTGCCACCACGTCGGCGATGGTCGAGCGGTCGAGCGCGACGTAATTCGCCAAGGTCGTCTGGTCGCATCCCGGGTTCTCGCGGATGCCCAGCAGAGCCGCGTATTGCAGCGGCGTCAGGTCGTAATTGCCCGTTTCGGCTATGAACAGCGCGACGGCGATCTGCTGCAGGCGGCGGATGAGATGGCCCGGCGCGGCGTGGAGCTCGAGAACAGCCATGGCGCACTCCTCTATCACGTCGTCCGATTGCCGACAACTTGACAGTATACTGACAATCAGTATCCAATCGAATTTCGGAAAGAACGGCCGCTCGCCAGCTGGGAGGCGCCATGGAATTCGGCATGCAGTTTTTCCCCTGCGTCGGTCCGGAGCAAAAATCCGGCGCGCAGTACTTCGACGAGTGCCTGCGTCTCGTCGACTATGCCGACCGCTACGCCTGGGCCCATGTCCGCACCGTCGAGCATTATTTCCGGCCTTACGGCGGCTATACGCCAAATCCGATCGTCTTCTTATCGGCGGCGGCGCAGCGGAGCAAAAATGCGCGCCTGATCACTGGCGCAGTGCTGCCGGTATTCAACAATCCCCTGAAGCTCGCCGGCGAGATCGGCATGCTCGACGCGATTTCCGGCGGCCGGCTCGAAGTCGGTTTCGCCCGCGCCTTCCTTCCTTACGAGTTCGCCAACTTCAAGGTCAGCGTCAACGAAAGCCGCGAACGCTTCGTCGAAGGCATGGAGCAGGTCCGCATCCTGCTCGAGCAGGACGTCGCGAGCCATATCGGCAAGTTCCACAGCTTCGAAAACGTGACCTCGCTGCCGCGCCCGACGCAGAAGCCGCGGCCGCCGTTCTGGGTTGCCGCCATCGCCACGCCGGAAAGCTTCGTCGCCGCCGGCAAGGCCGGCCACGCGATCATGGGCATCCCGATGGCCGGCGGAAAGATGAAGGAGCTGCTCGGCCTCTATCGCGACGCCTGGAAGCAGGCCGGTCATCCTGGTCGCGGCCGCGTCATGCTGGCGTTCCACATGTACTGCGCCGAAACGCGGCAGCAGGCTTTCGATGTCGCGCGCGATCCGCTCAATCGCTATCTCAAGGCGATCGCCACCGCCACCGCCGACTGGGGCTCGATGAGTTCCAAGGATTATCCGGGATACGACAAGATCGCCGAAATCCTGGCGAAGGAAACCATCGACACTCAGGTCAAAAGTGGCGGCGCCTGGATCGGTTCGCCCGACGAGATCGCCGCGCAGATCGCGCGCTACAACGACGAGGTCGGCGGATTCGAGGTTGCGTCCCTGCAGATCAATTTCAACGACTTGGCCTATGGCGCCGCCGAACGCTCG